>NZ_JBHIRG010000018.1:0-27873 GCF_042196965.1 Bartonella sp. AA83SXKL | reverse complement strand
AAGATGTTCCTGCCTTTTATCAGTCACTCTGCAAAACAACAACAATGACACAACTGGCTTTGCGTTTGCTTATTCTTACAGGCGTTCGTACACGTCCTTTGCGCTATATGCATAAAGATAAGATTGATGGGGATATATGGACCATTCCTGCTGAAAGTATGAAAGGACGACGCGATGCTACAGAAGAATTCCGCGTTCCTTTATCATCAGAAGCACTAAAAGTGATTAAACAAGCACGCCTTTTATCTCGTAATGGGTTTCTTTTTTCTGCAACCGGTCGTGGTCCCCTTGCACAGAACAGCATGTTACAATACATGAAAAAAACAGGACTTGAAGCCTGTCCGCATGGTTTTCGCTCTAGTTTACGTGATTGGCTCGCAGAAACAACCAATGCCCCTTATGAGGTTGCTGAAACCATTCTAGGTCATACGGTTGGGGGAAAAGTGGAGCGTGCCTATCGTCGGACTGACTATTTAGAACAGCGTCGTATTTTTATGGATAGATGGGCTTCTTATGTTACTGATCAAAACAATAAAAGTTGTGGATAGCTCTATGTCTCCATTTTCCTTATTTTATCCATAACGGATAATACAATCACAAATTATTGCTTCTCTTGATAAAAAATCACAAGATATTGTTTTTTTGCTGGAAAAGTTTGCTACGAATTGCTATTTATATATAGTTAATAAACAGTGATTCTATCATTTAATATAAAGGGGATTCCATGATTCCAAACGGACCACTCCTCACAGTACGTGAGAGTGCAAAACTACTTAATATAAGCGTTTCAACACTTTGGCGGCGGGTCGCTGATGGCTCGGTACCAAAGCCTTTAAAGATCGGTTCCTTAGCGCGCTGGTTACAATCTGACCTTTGCGATGTAATCGAAAAGGCAAAAAACCAACGTGGCAACGACGCCGCCTAAAGAAAACTTCGCCTTATAGGACAGACAAAGTATTTCGACTTTCGCAAATCCCGAAATAACAGAATCTGTCCTGTAATGCAAGTAGCAGGAAGGGATTTTATGCATTTTACAAATGCTACAACAAGCAATGCTTATGCATTGCATACAACAGCTCAAAAAATTACTTGTGCATTACGTGGAGTTTGGCATGGGCGTTATGGAATAGCCCGTTGCCCTGCTCATGATGATAGGCTTCCTAGCTTATCCCTTGCCAATGGACATGATGGGCGTCTCTTACTCTATTGTTATGCTGGCTGCTCTTTTAGAGAGATCATACAAGCGCTTATTAGAATTGGATTGCTTGGAAAACAAGCTTATGATCAGACGCTCTCTTTCTCAAAACAGTTTTGTGCTGATCTCAAACAAGCAAAAAGGAAAGCAGAAAGAGCAATTTGGCAACAAAGCCAACCAATCAAAAATACTTTAGCAGAAACCTATTTACGTATGCGGGGTATTACATGTGATTTGCCTACAGATTTACGCTTTTACGACAAATGTCTACACCCCTCTGGGGGTACATTGCCCGCGTTGATTGCTCTTGTTAAGGGGGCTGGTTCCTTTGCCATTCATAGAACCTTTTTAAAAGACAATGGCTGCAAAACAGATCAGAAACCAGCAAAAGCCATGTTGGGATCTGTAACGGGTGGTGGGGTGCATTTAAGCCAAGCCAATCCAAAACATCTGGTTATTTGTGAAGGCATTGAAACCGGTCTGGCTCTACTGTCTGGGTTGTTATCTGAGCCCGTGAATTTATGGGCGTCTCTTTCAACCCATGGCATGATGCATGTGAATTTACCTCTTACAAAAGCCCGTCTCACCATTGCAATGGATGGCGATGATGCGGGGCGTAAAACAGGTTTTACCCTCGCTGCACGTGCCTATAGACAAGGCTTTGAGGTTTTTATCATGCAAGCCCCCTACGGTCTAGATTTCAATGATGTTTTGATACTAAAAGGTATAAATAAATGAGAGAGAATAAAAACAATATTATAGATACCAACAATCAAAATGTTTCATGCAATGATAACGATAATGGCTCTTTAAATGATAAGACTTGTTTAGAAGCCATTCCTTATAAACAAGCATTGCAACAAAACGGTTGGGGGGAATTAAAACCACTTGAATATACTCTCTTACCCGTCGAGTCTTTTCATGCTGCGCAAATGCCTTTAACTTTAAGTCGCTATGTTTATGACGTTGCTGACCGTCAACAAGCGCCTCTTGATTTTGTGGCTGTCGCTGCTTTGTGTGGCTTGGCTGCTCTCATTGGCAATGGCGTGCGGATTGCTCCAAAACAACATGATGATTGGAAGATTGTCCCTAATCTCTGGGGGCTCTTATTGGTCAACCTTCAACCATGAAAACACCTACCATGCAAGCCGCTTTAACTCCCATCACTTGCCTTCAAAAGAAATGGTATAAAGACTGGCTAAAGCAGAAAGAGAGACAAGAAATTGAAGAGATACTTGAAACTTTAGACAAATCCGAAAAGAAAAAACAAGCCCATAAAGCAATAAAAAAGGAGATCTTGAAACAGCCCGTGCTCTTTTGTCTGAAACCCTCTCTAAAGACAATGCGCATGATGATGATGTCTCCCGTTTTATTGTCAATGATACGAGCGTGGAAAAGCTTGGGGAACTTTTAAAAGAAAACCCCCGTGGTCTCTTGATGGTGCGTGATGAATTATCCGGTTTCTTAACAGATATGGAACGGAAGGAATATCAATCAGACCGCGCCTTTTATCTCACAGCTTTTAATGGCGATGATCAATTTACTTATGACCGTATGAGCGTGGAACCATTTTTATCCCCCATGTCACCTTATCCATGATTGGAGGCATTCAACCCTCTCGCATTCTGCCCTTTATACGCAATGTTTTATATGGCAAAGGCAATGATGGTTTCTTACAACGCTTTCAAATGCTTGTATGACCCGATGAGACAAAAGATTGGAAATGGGTTGATAGACCGCCCAATCAAGAGGCATGGGAAACTTATGAAGGGGCATTTCGTTCTCTTTATGATAACCCCCTTGGTTCACCAGAATATCCGCTTGTGATGCGTTTTTCTGCTGAAGCTCAAGAGATCTTTCGTGAATGGATGCAAAAGATTTTTAAAGAAGCCAAAGAGAATAACCTTTCTGAAAGCTTACAAGCGCATCTTTTGAAAATGGATAAAACCATACCAACCCTTGCGTTGATTTTTGAATTGACCGAAGGGGGGCGTTTTGAAATCAATAGAAATGCTCTTGAGAGAGCCTTGTATTGGGAAAAATATCTGTTAAGTCATGCCAAACGTCTTTATGCGGCGGGGGATACATTAACAGCAGAGCGTGCAAAATTAATTGTTGAACGCTGTGATCATTTACCCGATATTTTTACAGCAAGGGATGTTTATAAACGTGATTGGAAATGTTTAACAGACAATCAAACCGTTAAGCAAGCTTTAGAGCTTTTATGTCGTTGTAACTATATTCGTGAAATCTCTGGAGAGAATAACTCCCAAGGCGGTCGACCTACCATACGTTATGAATGGCACCCCTTAGTGAAAAGTCATAAAACATTTCAATGAATGAATTTTAAATTCCAATAAAACATATAACTTATGTATTCATAAAATGAAACCTTCAAAACATTCCCCATCTATTGGTTTTGGAGGTTTTGGAGGTTTTTGGGGGTATGGGGGGTATGGGGGGTATGGGGGTTCTTTTTACCCCCCCTTTATATATATTTTTTAGTCAAAAATAAAAGTTATTATATTTCAAGTAGTTAATATTTTACAGATCTAAAAAACAACCTATATTGAAATTACAACCTATAAATTCAACCAATAATATATGTTTTGTAGGTGTTTTGGGGGTTTTAAAAACAGACAAAACCTATCTGTAAAATAATTCATAAAACTTATCAAAATACTCATTCTGATGTTTTAAAGTCCATGGTGCATTTGTCTTGATTAACAGGTCAATTAACACATCAAATAAACAGCAAATTTCACTATTTTGCTGATCTGATCCCGTATCATGGGCTGTGGATAAACAGCATTTAAAAAACTTTTTGAAAAAATTTATCCGCTTTTTAGCATTTTCCGAATTTTTCACACTATTCATTCAAAATGGATTTAATAAGCTTCATTTTGATTCTTTTGAAGAGAATTAATCAATAGAATATATTGTCATGGAGTTTATTCTTTATGCTTCGCCCTCATCATTATGATCATGAACATGTCTCTTTACGCTCTCTCTTAGAATATTATCGTCAACAAGCAAAATCACCCCGTGAATTGGGAACCATGTTTGAAAACCTTGTAAAAGCTTATTTGACAAACGACCCGCTTCAAAAGCAAGAATACGAAAAGGTTCAAACCTATTGTGAATGGGCGCAAGAGCGTAATGAAGATGGAACGGATATTGGTATTGATCTGATCGCTACAATCCGTGATCAAGGAGGCTATGCGGCTATTCAATGTAAATGCTATGATGCTTCTCACATAATTAAAAAAGAAGATATTGATAGTTTTATAGCAGCTTCTGGCAAAAAGATCTTCACCCGTCGTATTCTGGTTGATAGCACCGAAACAGATTGGAGTGACAATGTTGAACTGACTTGTGATGGTCAAGAGGTTCGTATTCAACGCATAAACCTTTTTGATTTAGAGAACAGTCAAATCGATTGGGGGCATATAAAGAAAAAGGTGAAGCTACCCTTAAAGAGCAACCCCAAAAAAAGCTTTTAGATCATCAAAAAGAAGCCCTTGAGAAAGTCTGTGAAGGTTTACAAGAAGCAGACCGTGGCAAGCTGATTATGGCATGTGGTACGGGCAAGACTTTCACCAGTTTGAAGATAGCAGAAACCATAGCAGGTCAAGGCAAGCGTGTGTTGTTTTTGGTGCCCTCCCTTGCTCTCATATCTCAAACAATCCGTGAATGGACAGAAGATACAGAAGTACCCTTGCGCTCCTTTGCCGTGTGTTCGGATACACAAGTGGGAAAACGTCGTAAGAATAAAAATGATGCTCTTGAATTTGATAGCTCTGATCTTGCCTTGCCGGCTACCACGGATGCAAAAGAACTGGCTAGTAAAGCGGGTAAGGTTTCACATGATCTGATGACTGTGGTCTTTTCTACTTACCATTCAATCCAAGTGATTTCGGATGCGCAAAAAAAGTATGATTTACCCGAATTTGATCTGATCATCTGTGATGAAGCACACCGTACCACTGGAGCTGTGTTAGGAACAGACAAGCGTGAATCTGAATTTATCAAGGTTCATGATAACAGCATCATTCGGGGCAAAAAACGTCTGTACATGACGGCAACCCCTAAGATCTTTACCGACAAGCTGAAAAAGAAGGCTGACGCATCTGATGCTGTTCTGGCGTCCATGGATGATGAAACCCTTTATGGCAAACAACTTCATCATTATACCTTCGCGGAAGCTGTCGATAATGAACTGTTAACCCCTTACAAGATTGTGGTCTTGGGAATTGATGAAACCTATATTACACCAGCCATACAAGAGATTATTGCCAATGAAAACCGTGAAATTGATTTAGATGATGCGGCAAAAATTATTGGCTGTTATAGAGCACTTACCAAAATAGATAAGCAACTGCTTTTAATTAAAAAATTACCAGTACCTAAAGGCCAAAATTGTCATGATCCTCCCGAGTATATTGCAGCCCCGAATAAAGCTGCCCCATGCGACATGGGACTTCCATGCCTGCCTAATGCGCCCAGACTTCTATCGCTTTTTGTTTTGACGCTTGCATTAATCTCTCTTGGGCACGCAGCGTTTCGTATGCAGCAAGCCAGAATCCTGCAAACTGCGTCCCAGCGGATCGTTCCCTGCTAACAACAATAAATCTTTTCCAACCGTAAACAAGCATTATCGTTATCATTGACGGGGGTATTTTCATTGTTGTTTTGTAAATGACTCTCTTTCATAGTTCCCTCTTTTGAGAAAGTAATACGTTATTAAAATCGGTTCCTTTTGGAGCTTGCATGATAAAAACCTCAAAACCTTGCTATAAGCACGCGCAGCAAGGGTGAAACCTGCTTTACGCCCCCCATCATCTGCTGGTTTCTGATCTGTTTTGCAGCCATTGGCTTGTAAAAAGGTTCTATGAATAGCAAAGGAGCCAGCCCCCTTAACAAGAGTAACCAACGCGGGCAGTGTCATTTCTAATGGGTGATGGCATTTATCGTGAAAACGTAAATCAGCAGGCAATTCACATGTGATCCCCTGATTGCGTAAATAGGTTTCTGCTAAAGTATCTTTTATCGGTTGGCTTTGTTGCCAAATCTTTTTTGCTCTTTCTGCTTTCTGTTTTGCTCGTTTGAGATCAGCACAACATTGTTTTGAGAAAGAGAGCGTCTGATCATAAGCTTTATCAAAAAAGGCTTGTTTTCCAAGCAAGCCAATTCTAATGAGCGCTTGTATGATCTCTCTAAAAGAGCAGCCAGCATAACAATAGAGTAAAAGACGCCCATCATGTCCATTGGCAAGGGATAAGCTAGGCAATTGATCATCATGGGCTGGACAACGGGCACTTCCATAATGCCCATGCCAAACCCCACGCAAGGCATTTGTGATGCCCTGAGAATTTTCATAAAACATATTATTGTCCTGTTACTTGCGTCACAGAACGGATTTTGCTATTCATTCTTTGAGTGAAAATGGAAAGCATTGTCCGTCCTTACATGACAAGGTTTTCTTTTTATGCCGCGTCGTTATAACGTTGCTGTTTTGCTTGCTCGATGACATTGATAAGATCTGATTGTAACCAACGCGATAAAAAACCAAATTTTAAGGGTTTTGGTAAAGATCCATTGGTAACATGACGGCGGAATGTTGAGACACTCATATGAAGCAATTTTGCACTTTCACGGTCTGTTAAAAGAATATTATTTTCTGTCATACTAAAATCCTTTCATTCTCAAAAAATAGAAACACATCATAACCATTTATTAACCACATTTTGGTTCATTTTTGAAGGTATTGTATTTATAGAAAACAATATTTTATCATAGTTTTTCTGATGTGGTAATTTATGAATCTTATTGAGAAAGAATGAGAGAAAAGAGAGCTAAAGTTATCCACAGATAATGGGGTTATTCACCCCATATTTTAGGTTTGACCTGTGACATAAGCCGCCCATTTATCCATATAGACACGGCGCTGTTCTAGATAGTCAGTACGACGATAGGAGCGCTCTACTTGTCCTCCTACTGTATGACTTAGAATAGTTTCAGCGACCTCATAGGGGGCATCGGTTGTTTCAGCAAGCCAATCGCGTAAACTGGAGCGAAAACCATGGGGGCAGGCGTTTAGTCCAGTTTGTTGCATATATTGCGACATACAGCGTTCAGCAAGGGGACAGCGACCTGTTGCAGAAAAAAAGAAATCATTACGAGAAAGCCCGCGTGCTTGTTTTAAAATATCTAATGCTTCTGTTGATAGAGGCACGCGAAACTCTTTTGTTGTATCACGCTTTCCTTTCATATTTTCAGCAGGAATTGTCCATATATCGCCATCAATTTGATCTTCACGAATATGACGCAAAGGATTGCTACGAACCCCTGTAAGGATAAGCAAACGTAATGCCAGATATGTTATGGTTGTTGTTTTACAAAGCGTCTGATAAAAAGCCGGCACATCTCTCCAATCCATGGCTGGTAAGCTTTGTTTTTTATGACGTTGTTTGCCTAAGAGAGCGCGTGCTTTTTCTACTGCTTGTAAATCAACATCTAACCCTAATGCAGCCGCATGTTTGAGACAAAGATTAAGACGTATCAATGCTGTTCGAGCAATTACAGCCTTTGTATGCCAAATGGGAGAAAGGGTATCACGTATCTCTGTTTGTGTAATCTCTGAAACGGGCAGACAACCTAATTTGAGGAGAATATGGAGGCGTAAATGTAAAAACCAATTACAAGCCTTGCCATCATTTTTTAATTCAGCTTTACGGCTTTCAAAAGCATCTAAAGCAATATCTTTTAAGTAATGGAGATTGCGCATTGCCTCACGCTTTTGTTTGTTGCATTCTTTAATAGGGTCACGCCCCTCACGTAAAACAGCACGCCATTGCATTGCACATTCACGGGCTTGTTTTAAAGAGACATATCTTAAGGCACCCAATCCCATTTCACGGCGTCGACCATGAATGGTATAACGATAAAGCCATTGAGCACCACCATCTTTACGCTTATGAAGTAACAAGCCGGCGCCATCATTATATTTACCAGCCCCCAATGTTGCGACAGACCTTGCATTAAGACGGTTCATAAGAGCCATTTTTTAATCCTTTCTTATACAGTTTTTACCCACACGCCAGCCCCGCTTATGACGTGCAAACGAATGGTTTTGATTGATTCAAGATAAGCAGATTTGAAATGAGAGAATCCTACGTTATTTGGGGGTCTAATTCAATATGAATAACGCTAGATTATCATTATAAATCAATGCCTTGAACACAAGGTTTTTGCCATTATCAATCCGCCCCGCACTATAAGCCGGTGCTAAGAGAATTCCAGGTTTCACCCCCAAATGTCCTCTAGCATGCGCTAAGGCATGCACACCGGTCAAAGCTGTATTGGATCCCACCATTTCGGTTTGTGTTTCAGCAATGGTTGACTTTTCTTCTACCCGCACAAGGATCACTTGTGCCTCAATCCCTTGCGCGCGCACGGCATTAATGACATCAAGAGCTGTGCCTCTTGTCCCAAGCTTTTGGATTTTCTCTACCTCATGTGTAAAAACTAACACGGGCTCGTTGAGGGGAAAAACTTGGTTGTCAGCATCAAGGGGCTGTAACAGCCGCCCCAAAGGCGGTCTGATCAAATGTTGCTAAGGGACGTGATTTTTTACATTAATTATCCCTATTGACCTTAAATTATTGTCAAATACACAGAGTTATTCTTTATTTTGAGCTTTTCTTAATTCTGTAATGGGAACACCCCCAATACCCCAATTGTCTGTCTCCACTTCATCAATCACGACAACAGTCGTTTTCGGATTTTTATTCAGAATATTAACTAATAATTGAGTTGCCCCTTCTATTAGTTGCCGTTTCTGTTCAGAGGTAACCCCTTCATTAGTAATTTTAATATTTATGTAAGGCATAAGATCTCCATAATTTACAAATATTGAATAAAAAAGCTCAAATAAATGAACGCAAAAAGATTAAATATTAATACATAATAACTATGCATTTTAAAGCTCGTATCCACCGGTGAAATACGTAGGCTACTGGAAGCAAAAATAGCATTTATTGATACAGGAGAAAGGAGTTGAGCTGCAATAAAGAAGCAAATCCAAACCAAATAATCCGTAACCCCATAAGCCATCGATGACCCTAGTAAGGGAAATGCCAAACTAAATAGCACCATAGGATGAATTCCTACTACACTGAAAATTGGCAATACAAAGAGAATACAGGCATAGTGCTGCCAAACAGAAAGTGATGCCAATGAGTGACTAAATGTCACCGGCAACAAAGGAATAAGCAAATCACAAGTAGATATTAGCAGACTACAACCTAGCAACAACATAATTTCACTGGATATACTGCGTATCACTGCCACCAAAGGAGTCAAAAAATCAATACTGCGTGAACTCACACGCTCAATGACGTATAGAATGCTTGCCGTCAATGCAATGCTTTGTAGTGCATTCAACTTGATAACTGTCAACGCAACGATAAATGTTAGCCAGAAAAATATCAAAAAAATCCAAATTCTTACTCTCTCTCCTTCTTTATTCGCTCTTCTCTCATCGCAAATAATCGGGTTAGCTAGCGGTACAACAGGAGAAAGGCACAACAACAACAGACTGAATAGAAAAAGTGGTATCCCCAAAGCAGCGGATGTGAATATTGGTGTTCTAGGCATAGCAGAGAAAACTGTTGCTGCACCGATGCTGGTCGGCATCAGTACCATCGTGATGCTCATCATTCGCATCACAATAGCGGCCAAATGGCGAGAGGGAAAAACACTTTTTTTCAAGGCATCAATCATTAGGGGGATAACCCCCAAACTCATCGGCCAAGCTAAAAACGCAGTCAGTATCGCGATGGACAGGGTAAGCGAACCCTTTCCATAGCGCATCAACCGTTCAGAGAGAAATTCTGAAATACGCCATGTATTCATCACATGGCGCAACAATCCCATGGCGAGTAATAGCCAAAAGACATCAGTAAAACGCACAAGCACAGTACGAACATCAGGCAAGTGCCAACGCCATATCAGCACTAAAGTACAAGCCAACAGGATGAACACACCACTGCGTGCATTCCCCTTCAACCACCAGTATGGTATCGTCAAAAGCAAATAACCGAAAACAGTCACTCCAGCCAATGGAATAAGAAACCAAGTTCTTATTGAGATAGACATAAGAAAAATGAATAGCATCAGCATCGCCATTATAACGGATACGGAGGACATGCGTATCAGGAAGCTTTTTACATCATCAATGTACATTAATTGTTGAATCTTTGACTGAGTAGCGATTAAGAAGCTGCTCGTACATGTCAGTGACACAGCGCCCTGCGTCCCGCAATGCACGCGAATTAACTAAAGGCCTAGGCAAAATATATGTATAAAAATTAGGCCCCTCTACTGGATTACCGACCACCCATAATGTATTTTGTATTTGCCCTTTAGTGTCTATAGGATGCTGCCGACGGTCAATATCAATACCACCAGGATGATATCCTTGGTTGATAAATGGTCGAATGATGCCCTGAGCAGCCAAATTTTTGATAAAAGGGGACTCATCACGCAACGGAGAAAAACTATCAATCTTGGCCGTGATCAGCACATCTCCATCAACTGAACTGTTTTCATCTTGGAAAACAGACTGAATTTCGAAACGGCTAGTACTAGCATTGAGAACAAGTTTAGGTGAAGGGCCGCCAGCCAAAGTCACGATACCAGCCTCCATCAGAGCCTTCAACTCTTGGTTTCGCTGCATCGGTGGGCTGACAGAAATACGGTTAAAGTTTGGATTAAAATATTCAATAAAGTACTTGTGAGATGAAGACGTTAACCCGCAAAAATCAATTGCTGAACGTAAGATATCACGGACATCTCGTAGCACATCTGTAGCAGCTTTCACTGGGCCATCAACATTACCTTCAGCGGAAAAATGAAGATCATCCTTCAAATGCTCCATGAAGAATCTTGTATAATCCTTCAAAGAGGCAAATATTTTATTTCGATGAGGATACAGCAACGCTTGAATACACTGCTCGTCTTTGGAAGTAACAACATAGGTTTCAGGGTCTAGCCAGTGCCCCAGCTGCGTACTTCGATAGACATAACACATTTCTTTAAGCAACAGAGGTAAAAGCTGCGTTTCGAAATCCAGCTTCGGAGAACCGTTAGCAATGCTGGATTGCTTACGCAGATGATGTATTGCATCGAGAGTAAGGAATGATGGTATGTATTGCCCACTACCACCCTTTTGATTAATCCCGCGACTACTAAAAGGCAATGTTTGACGGGAGAATAAAGCTATCTTCGGTTCTGTGCCGCTTGGCATGTAGCGCAATTGTCCAGCATTTTCAGTAAAAGTCCCACCGCGACCGTAAGTCAATTGCGACAAGACATCATAGCTAGTTAATCCAATTCCCTGCACCAGCACACGAGACTGAGATTGTATAGAGTCCAACTTTTCAATTGGATAAGGATTCGAATAATAGTTCAAAAGCGCATTTTTCATTTGGTGAGCAGCGACAAACTGTTGCAGGCTTTCATCATGCGATGAATATATATTCTTACCGTGACCCGTGGTCATATAAACAAAATCTACACTATAACGACAGCCATCTTCCAAAAGAACATCCGTTTTATTATCTTGGTGGATATGGAGATTAATAACCTTTTGTCGGATCTCCTTAATACGAATACCGGAAGGTAAATCTTGCGTGAGTTCTTGGTAAGCCCAAGACAGGTATTCCCCTAACAAACGACGTGATAAATAATCATTTTCTTTGATTTCTCTCCCAACATCATGCTCTGTACGAGAAAAAACACCGTTAATATTACGATAACCTTGTTGAATAGCCCATTGATAGAAATTCGGTCCCTTCCGAATAGGCCCGACACCCTTAACTGTATCATCACCAAATAAAGTAATCTGGCAAGCGACAGTGTTAACCAATAAATGATCTGGCTGATGCACACTATGGGTACCGGTTCCCATCTCATTGGGATCAATCAATAAAATATCAATGTTCCCAGAAAATGGATAATGGGAATAAAGTGTGAGCAAGCGTTCGAGAATACTGATCCCACGAGGACCAACGCCCAAAATAGCGACTGTAGAGTGAAGCATTCTGTAATCTCCCCTATTAGAATAATTTGACTTTCACAAAATGTTTCAAAAAGAATGGAATAAATTCTCTCGACTTTTTAGTGAAGATTGCGGGTTTATGAAACGCCAACGACCTTTTTACAAAGACAATATTGACAGATTCCAGCAGCAGCAAAAAGCGCTACAGCACCACAGATAACGGAAAGCGCAATGGCATGTGAACCAAACTGTAAAAAACTCGTCAAGAGAGGTCCTAATATTTGGCCAAAACCGTAAGTTAAGGTAGCCAAGCCTAGCAGATTTATGCCATACGGCGCATACAAACGCTTAGCTAACGGCATAACTAGAGAGGTCGTCCCCATAAAAGTAAATCCAAACCCTATACAACTGAGAACGATCAGTACAAGAGACTGGCTGAATAATGTCAGTAATACGCATCCTCCTTGGATAAGCAAATTGAGCATCAAACAACGTAATACCCCCCACCGATGGGCTCCCCATAACCAAATGAAACAACTAGGAACAATGGCTATTCCGACAAACGACCATAAGTGGTTAGCGAGTAGTGGGAAATTAAATGTTTTCGCCATCAGAGGAAGATATGTCGCGACAATAATATAACCAAACCCAGCAAGCCCATAAATCAGAGCGAGTTCCCACCAAACGATATTTTCGTGTGCCAATGACTCATTAATAGCAAATTGAGACGCATCAACACGACGTGGAAATAAAATAAACAACAAGAGCAACAATACAACAGATATAAAACCAGCTCCAAACCAAATATTTTTCGCGTTCAGCGATTTACTCAAACCAATAATAACATACTCATTACCCAGCAGAATACCAACTCCCACACCTGCATAGAGCGAAGCAATAACCCACAGCTTGTGACTATGCTGCATAACCGTCATAGAACCAAAAATCATCATTGCTGCACTCGCGATACCGGCAGCAAAGCGGATAAAGAAGACCAAGTAAAAGTTTGTTGTTAACGCCATGGCAAAAATAAGTGCACTCGTCACTATAGCTGCACCAAATAGCATGTAGGGAGCACGGGATATATTCCCAACTCTGCAAAACGAAAAAAACATACTCCCAACTAAATAACCGCCATAATTAGCGCTAGCTATATAAGAAAGTTGCTTAAAGGTAAACAATCCTTCATCCAACATAACTGGAAATACCGGCGTATAGAAAAATCGCCCAATCCCCATCCCCAAAATCATAATAATCATACCGAATACAGCGATTTTGAAACAACTCAAATCTTGACGATTATTTTTCCCCCCCATTACTCTAATCCCTTAACTAATAATTCGCTCATCCGCATTCTATCTCATCGAGAGTAACACTTATCTCAGAGAATAAAAGCCAATCTAGCCATTTGTTTAGGTAGCCAGAGCAACATATTTAACGATTATTGTCAACATTACTGGATCAGTTATATGCATTTCATCGTTTTACGCCCTGCTCCATGTATGATCTTCTCCCTACAAAGCTTCTTTTTCAGAAAAATAATGGCTGAAATTAAGCAGCAATAACAACGAGAAAATCAATAAGCACGCCCCAGTTCAGACAAGACAATATCCCCCAAAGCGACAGCTTCATCAGGTGCGACTAAAATATCCTTACAAGGTTGCGTTATGTTCACATGGTGAACACCTTCAACCATCAGGCGGCTTAGTATCCAACTTAAAGACAAATCACGCCCAAGCTTTTGCGCACGCGCCCATTCTTCTCTTAAACTCTGCTCTGCTCTTTCCAAAACAAAGGAACCTTCATCCAGTAACAACCAAAAATCAATAGTATTGAAGGGTATAAAGGCTACTTTTAATATAGCTTTGTTTTTTATCAGCAGCAGTAAAAAAGTTTGTGTTTTTTATAAAAATTGAAATTTATTCATTTTTTATCGTATATTTTATGTTATCTTCTTTAAATTAATTAAAAGATCATAGAATATTAAACTGATAGGATGCATTTTTCTCAAGCGGCATTTTTAGAGAAATGTTAATTTAATCAGTGAAGACAAGCAATGAGCAAAGTTATAATTTGAAAAGACAGTATATAATGTTTATGATCAATGATCTAAATTAGAAACATGAATTGGGGGAGTTTGATCTTTCTTACAGCACAGTAGATCAAAAAAACAGTAGATGAAGTTTAAAATTCACCATCATCCATCATAAGATGAAAGCTTTCATCCCAAGTTTGATTTTTTTAAACTATTTTCTTGTTCTTTCTGTAATATCTAAAGAATATCTTCAAGCACTCATAAGCACTCTTTTAGGTTATCATTTCCATGATCAAAGTAATGGTTATCGAGCTTCCATTCAGGATACTGTTTTGTAAAAGGAAATCATCATTTCAGGATATGGAGGGATTTATGTATTTAGTCACAATGTATCATGCCCCCTTCCTCTTATATCAGAAATTTAATTCTTAATCATAATGACGTGATCAAAACGCACCTTGCGAGACAATCTTTTTAATAAATAAAGTAAAGATGAATTCTGAAAAAAAATTTTAGACGTAAAGTGATACGGAGAAACAGTCAGAAAGAATGGAGGGATTACAAATGTTGATGACTATAAAAAAAGATATCAAAAAATTACCAAAAACCGATTTATGGATCATTTGTGCTATTTCAGCTGATCAGCAAAGAGAATGGATCAGTAAATGGTGTATAAAAAATAAACATACTTCTATAAGTCCTAATTATGTCAATGATCTTGCCGTCCTAGGGTCATTTTACAGATCTAGACAAAATGATTACTACGGAAGCAACAGCCCCACAAGCAACTCCCCTCAAAAAATAACAATCTCATTTATGAGGCTTATGTTGCTTCTCATAATCACTTTACAATTGCATCATTTGCTCTCATTAATACGCTTTGAAGTCCCATATGGACTAAGGGACCTTTTAAATTTTGGGATGGTTATGGAAGCCTTCTTTCCACTAATCCCTGAATGGGGATATGAAACCGCTCCCTTTTCACAGAAAAATATTCTTTTCAATGAAAATTCTTATTGTACAATCTATGGAACAACACAATGAACAGAGCACGCACCCTTGCTCTCACCTATGGATCCTATAATGCTATCCGCATGCTGATCGGCGTTTACCATGCGATTTTTTTAATGTCCATGGGAGTTAGTCTGGCGCAATTAGCTCTGCTTCAGGTTGTCTTTTCCACCACCATTCTGCTGCTTGATTTTCCCTGCGCTGTTTTATCTGACAGATATCGGCGTAAATATTCCGTTATGGCTGGGGTCTTTATGACAGGAGTATTTTATCTTCTATGCCTTCAAGCTCCTAATATGACAGCACTTATTATTGCGCAAATTCTCTATGCAGCGGGCATTTGCATCATTGTCAGCGCCATTGACGGATGGATTTACCATTCTCTAGGCGATAAACAGGATCACTTTTCGCATTATGCTCATCTCTACCACCAGGTTAACTCTTTCGGAAGTATTCTCAGTGGGATTATAGGAATTGGAACGATCTATTACTCTGGACGATATTTTATGGGATATATCATCTCATGCCTCATGATGGGATTTATTTTTTTGATATTCCTTATTGTTCCTGAAGAAAAGAAAACGACAATTGAAACGTCCAAAACAAAAACAATCTTGCACAATGCCAAGGAAACGCTTTGGGTATTTCAAAATACAGTAGGAGGAGCATGGTTTATTTTCCTCATGTGCCTTTTTAGCGCTGGTATTCAGATTATTTATCATTTCTGGCAACCGATAATACTTTCAGGGGGGAAAATTAATCACCTCAATGGTTCGCAAATGCTCGTCTTGATGTGCTGCCATATTGGAGCCTTTTCAGCACAATATTTTTCAAATTTACTGATGTCTAAGTATCATGTTCTTGATAAAAAATATAAGAATTCTATAAAATATTTTTCCTTCTTTTCTGCGCTGATGTGCATAGCGCTCTATTTTTCAGTTCATAGCCATCAAACGGCTGCATCAGTCATCGCCTTCTCTTTAATCCATGGATTTATTTGCACTGTACCGATCGGTGCAAAAAGCTTATTTTTCTCAGAACTTAATCAAAAACAAACGCAGCATATTTCCGGTGTTGTTGGTGCTGTCTCTTTTAGCGGAAGAATATTTTCAATTACAGTATTGAGTATTATTTCTTTTCTTCCTGCAAAAGTTTCTCCATCTTACTACCTAATATTACCGACCATTACTTTTTTCATATGTGGTTTGATTGTCATGAGATGGATGAAACACTCTCAAAAGTCTCTATGATGAGAGGAAAATTTTAAAATTATTACCCACAATGTTTTCTTCTAAAAGAAATCTATAACTTTTTTGAGAGCATTGCCACATCCAACTTTCAATATACAATGCAAATATAAAGCAACACGTTGATTTATAATGATAATATACCAAACGCGAATATTGTAAGATTTTTTCTTTTCAAATCTGCTTTATGGTTGAAACAATCAAAATCATTTGCTTGCACATCATAAGCAAAGAAAGCCGTATAAATAAAAACGATTTAGAAAGGAAAAATGCCTTTTATGAACTCTCATAGTCAAAATCTATAACAACAGGAAGGCAGATATATAATATGCCTCTTTGCATCTTCATAAGTATACAAATGGTGTGGCTTTATAAGGCTTTATATGTCTCACAGAAACTTTTATGTTTTATACCATTTACGAGGCAGCGTCGCAAAATGGGCTTATACACATTGCAAAGATATCTCTTTAAAACAAGTGTATAAATTAGCAACACAAGTATATTTGTGTTTAGAACATGCTTTTTATATGAGAGGCATAATCCCAACGGGATAAACAGAATTCCGATACACAGTCAACTGCTTTTATAACAATAGATGGCGGAGAGGAAGAGATTCGAACTCTCGAGAGCCTTTTGAGCCCTACTCCCTTAGCAGGGGAGCGCCTTCGACCACTCGGCCACCTCTCCAACAGAGAGGCATAAATGGTATCAACAGAAAGTTCAAGACATTTTCGATTTTTTTCCCAAATATCTGAATTTTTTTTCCTATTGATCCCATAGGGACAAAAAGTTAATAAAACAAAAATTGTGTCTTTTTTACCACAGCATCTCGAATAGTACATGTATATATTACAAAAAGGTAATTTCATATTTGAAACTCTAAAAAGATTAGTTATAGCTAAGATAACAAGTGCTGCGTATTTTACTTATGTCTTTGTCCTTAATGCGTTAGGCAAATGGTACTCTTTAGAAGAAATTTAACCGGACCTCGGAGATCCCATATGAATATTAAATCCCTCTTTTTAAGCTCTACAGCAGCTTTTTTAGCAATTTCTGGAGCACATGCTGCTTCAACAGTTATCGCCGAACCCGAACCTGTAGAATATATTCGCGTTTGTGATGCCTATGGAAAAGGATATTTTTATATCCCTGGAACAGAAACCTGCATGCGTTTATCAGGAAATGTTCGTACTGATTTTATAGGCGGTGATAATATCGATGCAACAACCGAAACTGAACTAAGAGACAAAAGAAAAACCTATGGCGCATCATCACGGCTCACCCTTGTTTTTCAAGCAGCTTCTGAAACAGAAATGGGAACACTTCGTTCATATGCAAGAATTTATTCAAGCTGGGGTGATGGTAATGATAAAGCTGGTGCAAGGCTTGCAGCAGCTTACATTGAACTGGGTGGTTTTCGCGTAGGTCTTGATGATACAATTTTCAACAGTTGGACTGGTGGTTATGGAAATGTTCTCAATGATGACAGCATCGCACCTGCCGGCACAACACGCACTAATTTTATTTCCTACACCTTTAATGGTGACTCCGGCTTTTCTGCTATTATCGGCGCTGAATTAGGCAATAATGCAGATGCTCTTCCAGGAACAGTAGGATACTACATTGATAAAGATGATAAGCTTGTTTCTATCACGAATGATACTCTTCCAAGTAAAGCAATTAAAAATTACACCCCGAATGTGGTTTTGGGTATAAAGTTTATGCAAAAATGGGGTGGTTTTTCAGCGGTTGCAGCATATGATACTTACTACAAAAAGTGGGCTGGAAAAGTACGTGCAGATTTCAATGTCAACGATCGTTTCAATCTATGGGTAATGGCTGGCTATAAAAATGGTCTTGATTACTACACAGTAAATACAAAAAATGAATTATCACGACAAAGCACAACAATTTATGCAAACTGGGGTGGTAAATGGGCTGCTTGGGCGGGTGCCACTTACAAGCTTACTCCAAAAGCAAATTTGAATGCTCAAGTTTCTTATAGTGCTGTAAAAACCTTTGCAACTTCTGTAAATATTACATACACGCTGGTTCCAGGATTTGTGATTACACCTGAATTAACCTATGTTTCTTGGAACGATGATCGCGTTGTGACGGATAAAAATAATGATGAAAAACATTTATTCAATAAGAAAAGTGCTTTTCAAGGTATGATCCGTTTACAGCGTTCATTCTAATCCTATTTAAGCTACAGCTTTTAAAAACTGGCAACATGGTTTGCCAGTTTTTATTTTTGAAATCAAATATCATGAATATCTTTTCCTGATACTTATTGTCTTGTCTCTCGGAAAAAACCGACTTAGTTTCATAAAACTACTCTTAAGATTAACCTGATATGCTTGATAAGAGCACCTCACACGGGCTTTTACACATCACTTCAAACACAATCTCTTCCTTGCCCTTTAAAGCATGAATAACCCCCATTGCTTTATGCCTAAATTGATTTTTCTTGGTAATTTATACCTAACCTTTGCAATTTAGGTCATGAACTTCTCTGGTCAATTCTATACTGAACAGATAAAATATTGAAAAAACAAGACATCATTGTGTTTTTGATATGCCTGAATGTGTCTTCTATCAACACTCTAAAACACAATGTTTTATAACACTGCTTCATTAAAAAACTTAATCATCAAGAAACATGTTGTCAAAACGATGCAAACATCCCCTAAAGCAATAAAAGAGAAAAGAGATATATCTTCAAAAAAATGAATTGACCTCTTCCCCTTCTAAAGAATAGCCCCCCTATCAGTAGCAATCTGTAAATGCCCCTATTTTCTTGAATCTGCATCACTTTGATTTATAATGATCAATTTATAATTTTGCATGTTTCAATCAACCAAAACCATTCACTTGTACACGACGAGTGGAGAGAGCCGTGTGAATAAAAACGAGTAAAGAAAACCCTTTTATGTATCGTTTTAAGTTCCAAGGGTTGTAGTAACATTGAGATCTAACAAAGTGTACGATAGTGCTAGGCACTTTTATTAAGCATCAAAATGAGGATACACTTCATAGAGGATTTTAGATTATATTCTCTATGAACGTCGCTGTAAAATATATGTTGTGATACACACTAAAAGACATTTCTTTAAAACAAGCATGAAATATACAATACAAGTCCATTTTATTTGAGGCGTTTCATCCTGCGTAAGGCACATGTCATCATATACGCAACATCTTGGCTTTATGCGTTTTTAAAGGAAGAAAAATATAAGACAAAGAAACAATAAAATTTAATCTCTGCAAATCATAGAGCTTTCAGAGTTATGTTTCCATAAAACGCATTACACCGTACATGGGATTTTTTACACGATTAATGCCCTTTTTACATAAAGCCAATTGGCAAAAAGCAGCCTTTCCTGATAATAAAAAGGCTTACACGTAATCATAAGCCATATTTTCAATTAAAACGCATTGAATTCACGGAAAATACTTATCAACCAATGCATAAAGAATTGCTGCTGTTTCAACATCTAGAATCCCATCATAATTTTCTTGACGAAAATGAAGTTGAAATGCTCGGATCAAATCTTTGTATCCTGTTTGGGTACACGCAGCAGAAATGTCATATCCATAACATTTTAGCTTCGCCAAAACATCTTCTTTGGGTGGCAAATTCTTAGAGAATTGCTCTTGATAATGACTTTTTAGTTCATCATCATACCATGCTCCTATACCTGCGCTATAAAGTTCTCTCCATGGAAAAGCTGCTCCTGGATCACTTTTTCTTCCAATGGCAATATCACTATGTCCCACAACATCAGTTGGCATAATATCGGGATACCGTTGAAAAATATTCAAGGCAAGTTCCTTAACAGCATCAATTTGTATTGGATTATAAGGAGGAAACATACCCGTCCCATCATGATAAGTCGCTAAATTAACGATTTCAATCCCGATAGATGCATCATTGAGATGACTATGCCCAGCCCATGAACTCACACCCGCATGCCATGCACGCTCATTTTCATCAACCAGATTAAAAATACGCATATCCTTAAAGCCTGCCTCACGATATGTCTGCTCTGAAGGATCAGGAACAAGATAGTGTGCACTAACCTTTTCTCCTGTAAGCGCCATAATCGAGGCTTTAAAATCAATAGCCGTATAATGCATAACGAGAAAATGAACGCGACGACTAAAACTCTTGACAGAACGATAACTGTTGTAATCAATCTGATACATAAAAGCCCTTTCTTTTTTGCTTAAAAAACCACTGCGCATCACAACAGATAGAATACGAACTGTTAAAAAATGCAATAAACTTCCCATCTAGATACTAAGAATTACGACTAAAATTTGTTCATCAAAAATATTGACACTCTTATCAACAATTAAGACCACATTTTTATTTTTCTCCCACACACGCATAAAATGTTTTTAACCACATTAAATATTTTCCCCAAAAAAATTCCTACAAATTACCAATCAAAAAGAAAACAAAAGCGTAAAATGATCACTCCTTAAATCTTCACGTCTTACAGAAAAAATAGTTCTTCCTGTTATCAAATTGAAAAATATCGCCCCTCGGAAGTGAACACCCAACGATCATGCAATCACACAAAAACTTAAAGGAAAAATTTTATGAGCTCTTTACAGCAATTTATTATCAGATAACGGAACGGGATATGTTCACAATAAAACTCTTCACGGACATATTGTTCAATAAAATTTGCAAAGCTTTCCTGTAAATGACACGACTTCTTGTCTTTTCACACCATCGCTTTTTGATTTACAAAGAATCTCAATTATCTACAACGCTTGAGACACACGAAGTCTCTGGATTCCTTGTCATCTGCTCTATGAAAGATAACATATTGATTTATAATCATAATTAATAATTATAAATATTGAATATAGCAAGCCTAATATCGTAAAGTTTTTCTTAATTTTGAATCAATCAAAGTCATTTAATGACACATCAAAAGAAAAATTACCCTATAGACAAAAACCACTGAAGAAAAGGATCAAAGTACTTCTTATAATAGAACGTTCAATAATTTAAGCAATATTGTTACATCCCCATAGAGTTTCATTTTTTCTTCTCCGTTTTCAAATATCTTTTTAAGACAGCCCAAGCTGCATATTCTTGTAAGACGACACCTAAAAGTGGTCGCGTATAGGGAAAAGTAATATAATCCTCACCATAACCTTTCATCCGTATAGTTATGGTGGCATGTCCAAGGCTTTCTGCTTGATTTTCTAATGTCTCCAAAGAAGGCTCTAGGCTCACTTCAACCTCAAGCAGTGGAATATCTTGTTTACCTTTTTCTATGGGCTGAAAATATTTTAAAAGCAGCGGATCATTGCCCAACCAATGAACCTCTGCATGCATCGCTAATTGTTTACAAGCAGTAGTAACTTCTGCCCCAACTAAATAGGGGTGAAAATGATTTTCAAATGCTTCCACGAAATGTTGTTCCAAAAGCGCTTCTGATTGAGCAACCAGTTGCACCAAAACATAGGGGCTTTTCCATAAAAAATGCCGTTCAAAGGGTTCATTTTCAAGATGATCATCAACCCACTGCGCAATAGTACTTTCATCAATTCCAATCAAAGTCCATGCATACTCCGCACGCGATACAGAAAAATATTTCTTCTCGTTGTGTTCTAAATAATTCTCTAAAAGCGCAAGAGCCTGTGATGGTGGACCAGGCAAAACAACAAGTGTACTTCCATCGCAAGAGAGATAAAACCCTGGTGCTGTGCCTGTAGGATTATCAAGCACAGTTGCTGTCTCAGGAAACAATGCTTGACGTGCATTACTCTTATCCGCCGTAATCCCTAATCGTTGTAATTGACCTTTTATTGTTTGCCAAACATCTTCATGATGTACCAAAGGCTGCTTTACAGCTTGAGCAACTCCATCGCGTGTTTTATCATCTGATGTTGGTCCCAATCCCCCACTGATAATGATAAGATCTTCTTGTCCAAGACAAGAAACAACAGTCTCACTGATTTGCTGTAATTGATCAGCACAAACAAAATGACGTGTGACTTGAATATTTCTCTTGTTCAAGCTTTGGCTTAAATCTTGTAAGTTCGTATTCAAATATTGTCCTGAAAGGAGTTCATCACCAACAGTGATAATCGCCGCATGACAAACAAAGACAGAATTCATAAGAGAATTGCGAACAGCTTCAGCCATTTGACGGGTAGAGGCTATACCTCCAAGATCATAGGTAACGGTTTTTCCAGCACGAATAACCTGATCAACACTCTCAGATAATTGTTTTGCTGCATCTTTAAAGCCTAAATGCTCTAAGAGTAAAGCCGTGGTATAAAGCATCGCAGAAGGATTGGCTTTATTTTGTCCAGCAATACGTGGTACGCTTCCATGAACAGGTTCAAAACAAGCAATCTCGCTCCCCACATTCACATGAGATGCAAGCCCCAATCCCCCCATTATACCAGAGCCAAGAGTAGAGAGAATATTGCCAAACATATTTTCAGCAACAATCACACCAAACTGCTCTGGCTTGGTTGCAATCCACAAAGCAACCGCATCAACATTCTGAATATCTGCTTCAATTTCCGGATAGTTTTGCGCAATCTTCTCAAAAATTTCCTGAGCAAACTGACCACTTTCTCGCATAACATTGGGCTTATCAGCAAAAGTAACTCGCCTAAAGCTATATTTCCTTGCATAAGAAAAAGCATATTCAAATAACCGTTCTAAACCAAAGCGTGTCTGCAAACAGACTGTCCACGCAGCTTCTTCAAGCCCATATTTTGTCAAATTTGGATGTTTTAGCCAAACGGCTGTTTCAGGAGAAATACCCCGAAAATCCAATCCAGCATAAAGGCCTTCACTATTTTCTCTGATAACACAAAAATGAAAAGGACGTTGGGGACCAAAGATGTATCTTACAGGACGTATATTCGCAAACAAACCTAACTTTTGGCGAAGTTGAAGTGCGGGAGAAACATAGGCAAGGTTTTTCTCTTTTAAATGCGGAGCAAGTTCTTTTAAAGCCGCTTCTTTTCCTTTACTGGTCACAGCACCAAGTAAAATAGCATCACTCTGAGTAATTTTTTGCCAAGTCGCTTGAGGAATAGGATCTCCTTCCTGTTTCCAACATTCAAAACCAATATCACCATAAGTCAATTCAATCGGCAATTGGAATTGCTCTAAAACCATCAGCGCAGCATCACAAACCTCTGGTCCTATCCCATCACCAGGTAATACAAGAACTTTCTTTTTCATAATCCCTCCAGCCACTCATCAATGACTGCATCTGTCATAGTAGGATTATCCTCCCACAAACGCGTACCAGCACCAGAGATAATCTTATATTCATGGTTCAGATTATGACTTTTTGTCTGATTATCTACCGTTGCAAGTTGCGACTTTTCTCCCACTAAAGCTAAAAACTTCCCCTTATACTTAACTATTTCATCTCTAGCATCTATTTCTAATAAGAGTTTAAAGCCTCTTGTCATGCGTTCAATTGCCACGCTTTTTTGTTCATCAGGAATCTCCAATAAGGCTCTTTTTTTCATAATGCCAGAAGGATGCATAAAACCATTGAGTATTTCCAAAGCCCCCGATAAATCATTATTTTCTAAGGAGGCAAGAATATCTCCAAGGCGCCGTTGCAAAACCTTATCTGGATAGCCAGGTGCATTCACAGCAAGCACAGCTTGAACATTGGGAAGCTGTACTGCCAATATTTGTACCAATGTTCCAGCCATAGAAAATCCCACAAGAACTGCGGGCTCTTTAAAATAGCTTTTAAGCTTTTCTACCATAAAAGATAAAATGTCTACAGCAGAATGATTGAGAACATGAGAACCCTTAGGAAAAAGAGAAAGCGTATCCAGCAGAGTGACAGGGAATCCTTTTGTTGAACATAGCTTTGTCAATGGAGAACAAAAAACACCACCATCCCAAATTGGCATTACAGGAGAAAGAATAATAATAGGAAGACCCATTGATCAATTCCTCCCCTTATTTTTAAACATGCATTAGAGCCAGAAATTTTCCTACCCAATATAATGAAAATATGTTGAAAATCTAGGCTCATACTCCCCCCATAATAATCGATTTGTTAAACTCAAACTAAGCTTGTAACAAATTTTAAACCCACTCAATCCAACAACTTAATAAAAAAATCATCTAATGTACAGGTGCTCCATTTGTGTAAAACATCAAAAGCATTTCCGCATAATGCTTTCTTTTTATCATTTCACTCAGCTTATTTCTGAAGTTATAAAATGACGCGCTTTTTGAATATAAATGATAAAACCAATCATACAACACACAGCTAACAAAGTTGCCATAGCCCGTGGGCTATGACCAGAGATTTTTCCGATAACCGCTGCACTGAGTGCCGCACTTCCTAATTGCAAAGAGCCCATAACACCAGAAGCCGCTCCCGCAGCTTTCGGATGCGATGAAATAGCCAACGCTGTTCCTAACGGCAATAAAAAACCATTGCCAAAAGTAAGAACAGCAATAGCCATAAAACTTGTCACAAGGGGCCATGGGCTTAGATACATTTGCAAAGCAAACAGCACACCGCCTATCACAAAAATAATGTACCCTCTACCCACAGTTTTTTCCATAGACTCGCGTTCAAAAAACCATCGTGCCAAAAGATTTCCCAAAATATAGGGAAACGAGACACCAATATAGCTATAACTAATGTGTATCGGCGATAACCCCAAAGTCGTGAGTAAAAAAGGCGACTCCACAATATAAGCAAAATAGGCAGCGTAAGAAAAACACGGAATAAGTGCATAAAAAATAAATTGTTTATTTCTGAAAACGCCTAAATATGCCTTCATCAATCCTACAGGAGAAAAATACTGCCGTTTTTGAGGGGGTAGAGTTTCGCTTAGCACAAAACAACATAGCAAAATGGTCAAAAATATAAAAAAGCT
Organism: Bartonella sp. AA83SXKL; assembly: GCF_042196965.1. Classification (NCBI taxonomy): domain Bacteria; kingdom Pseudomonadati; phylum Pseudomonadota; class Alphaproteobacteria; order Hyphomicrobiales; family Bartonellaceae; genus Bartonella; species Bartonella sp. AA83SXKL. The sequence continues at coordinate 2,413 of NZ_JBHIRG010000018.1, read as the reverse complement.
TAAAAAGATAAAAGTTGCCTGCCAATGAAAAGCTTGTATCAAAAGTCCACCAATGAAAGGTGCAAGTGCTGGTGACATTCCAATAAAAGGGAAAACAATCAAATAAAGTTTTCCAGCCGCTTTTTTATCCAACAAATCATTGATAATTGCACGACTTAAGACAAGTCCCGCACAAGCACCAAGACCTTGCAAAAAACGTAACACAAGAAAAGCGTGAATATGAACCGTATAAATCACACCAAGTGTCGTAAATAACCACAAGAATAAGCCCAATAGAAGTGTTTTTTTACGCCCAAAATTATCACTCAGCGGCCCATAAATGAGCTGTCCAAGTGCCAATGCCAACAAAAAAACCGCCACTGCACTTTGAATTTGAGATTGTGTCACTTGATAATATTGACGCATATCGCCCAGTGCCGGTAAAAAAATATCGGTAGAAATCAAACCTCCCGTCGATAAACATACGATAAGTATAATGAATGGTAATGTATATTTATGTTTCATCAGGAAAATCACATTTCTTAAATTTAAAAATATTTAAATTTTACGTTTATAGAAAAATAATAATTTATATTTATAAATATAAAGCTATTTTAACTTTATCCACAGCGAATAAAATAATCAATTTTCTTTATTCTTTTATTTTATTCGAGAATAATTCATCTTGTTGAGACATAAATCCAGTGTATGATCCGCACGCACACACTCAACACGTAAATAACCACTTAGTTCTTCACTTTATAATTAATTTTAAAGCATAGCAAATCGCAATTTTAAAACTATACGCAAAAGAAGCTAAAAGATCAAAGCTCTCCTTCAGAGATATATTTCCCAATCCGAAATAGCGCATCTTGTTGTATTCATGTTGCCCTATCTTCATCAGCTTTTTTCATTGATATCATCAACAAAAACGCTCCCAAACTCTATCCCTCTCCATGACAACAACACCACTCTTCCGACAACATCTTTTATCAGAATTGGTTTACAACGCTCAAAGAAAAAAGAAGCCACAAACTCCCTCTCCTCAAAACTCCCCACACAAATATTATTGTAACAATACAGCATATAACAATGCCTCATGGAGAAGTCTTTATCAACACAAATAATTGAGCAAATAAACTTAATAGCCCACTAATATCATAAAGCAAATTGTGCTTCTATCTCGCTCTAAAATCTAAATTCATCTTGTCCATTTTGTTAGATTTTCATTCTACATAGCCAGCACAAAGTTTATTGCCTAAGCTATTGACAAACATGATATAATAAAAATTTGATAAAATGAATACGATCATAAAAATCCCATCCCTAAAAATCCTATCCTTAGAAACTCAATTTTCTAAACATCTCAAAAACTTTATAAACAAAGTAAATGCAGCCATAAAAAGCATAATGGATGAATGTATTTTAATCGACAGTAAACTCGAAAAATGCACAAGTAACCTTTACACACATACATTTGAAACAGAATCCATGACAACTGCAAATGCAAAAGTGAAAACCTGTAGCACCTATGAACCGATTACAGTTCATAATCCCTACGTCATAAAGGTGGAACACATGACCTTTACAAAATGCACTTTCTTAGTACAAGATGGTTCATCGAACCAAATTTATCTCTCAAATCAAAGTGCTCTTACATCGTATAAAAAAACTGCGGGCGAAACTAAAAACAACCTTTGGAGAAAATCTCGAAACTTTTGGACATTGTCTCAAAACTTTTCAACTTTCCTCTCTGGTTTTGGGAGTTTTTACTCAAAGAACTTAGAAAATTTTTCTAGCATTGTTTTGATATAGAGCAATAAGAGAAGGAAAAACAACTTAGAACACTAATGTTTCTTCCTTCTCTTTTATCTCTCATAGCTTTTTGAATTGAATACTTTTGATATTTATTTTGAATAATTGAAGCATTCTTTTAATTATAAGTACAATATAAAAAATAAAATTTTAGAAGACGTGCTGTTTTTACAAAAAATGAATAATAAAATAAAGACTCCAGAATTTTACTTTTTACCTTCAAACACAATCAATGATGGAAAAGCGTTTACAAAGTTTTCCTCAGGCAGTATCCAGGACATTACTTGAAAGAAAAGCATTAAGAGAGCTTACTTTTAAGCTAAGGGGGAAAGATTAAACTTCACAACGACATTCAATCTTTTAAACATTGCAGTACAGAACGGGAAAAGAGAGCCATTCCCCCATAGACCGTTTCCCCCCATCAACTAAAATTCTCGATAAACTGGTATTATCAGTTCTAGACTGGAGTCATATAAGAAGAATTTTAAGTAATGATCACCGTCTTGTTTTCGATGTTTTCTGTCCTTTTTAGCTGCTCTTTATCCCTTTTGGAACATAATTAGCAAAAAGGCATTGTATCTCCAGCATATTCAAGGAGATAAAACATGGAAACTCGCAT
>NZ_JBHIRG010000017.1:0-28959 GCF_042196965.1 Bartonella sp. AA83SXKL | reverse complement strand
GGAATGAAAAGCATTCCGTATTGTCTCAAACGACTTATTTTGCGTGGTCATATCCACTAAACCAGCATGAAATAAGGCATTTGGCAAAAGAAGATAAGTTGGAATCTGTGGAACAACCGCTCTAATTTGGAGATTAGACTGAACATCAAGCGGTATAGAGAGATTAGATGAAGGATCTAAAGGATCAGAGGACTCAGAAGGCTTTGGTTCGACAGGGACAGAAGGAGGAGAAACAGTATCCAGAGATGAAGTGTCCTCCGGAGCAGAGGGCTCAGATGGCAGAACATCATTAGTAGAATCTTCAACTGGAACAAACGGTGCAGGCATAGGTTGCACAGCAGAAGGAGCCTCTGGAACTGTTGGTACAGAAGGAAGCTCAGGCGGGGCTGATGCAGAAGGAGTAAGCGTTGAATCTGTAGGGATTAATGTTTCAGACGGTTTAGAACCTTCAGGCAAAGAAGGTGTAGATGGCATAAGCGGAGGCTCAACAGAAGAGGGCTGCTCAGGTGAAATAGTCTCTGTTGGTCTTTCAGAAGGAATTGTTTCTGCTTCAGATTGAGGAGGTAAAACTGTAAACGTTGGCTTAGAAGCAGTTTCAGAAGAATCTAATTCAGAACCAATGTAAACACTTTCAAGACGAAAATCCCAAAAATCCCCTTCCCCAGCAACCAATCTATTCTTTGGGTCTGCATTTCCAGAAGAAGAGCTTGGACCATAGCCACGAAGTTTATACTGATAAGGAAATCCATTAACCGTAGTATAACTATTGTTTAACTTAAAAGAACTTTCCTCTGCCGTCCCAGCAACTTGAATAAGTGAAATACTTTGACTCCTTTTATTGCCTGCTTCTTTATCTGAAGTTTTTAAAAGTTCTTCCATCCCAATAAGCGTGGTTCCCAAGACATTCCCATAGATCAAAATACGATCCGTTTGTTCAGAATTAAATGAACCATCATTATTGAGAAACGTGCTCATCTTAATCTGAACATTACCATCTGCACCATATACGTACTCCTCCTCATCTAACTTGTTTACACCACTTTTTTTTCCAATGTACAGCGTTTGATAACCAGTAGATTGATAGTGATCAAAAACAATTGTACTATCCTCAAGATCCACACCTGAAAGCGATGAAACCGTAGCATCTGGTTCCTGCGGATTTTGATATTTGCTTTTGGTAAGATACCATTGAGAACCATTCTTTAAATGTAAATAAATATCAGAGGCATCCTTGGTACGAGAACCTCCTGTAAGTGTAGAGGAATTTGCTTCAACGAGAAGATAAGAATTATTTTCAGCTTTTAAAAACAAATCGCTGGAGATTTTTGTCTTTTCTAACCTAACCTTAGCTCGAGCTCCATAAACACGATCTCCAGCACTATATCCGGCACTATAAATGGCAATACCATCCGGAACCGCAAAATTTGTCTCTGACAAATGAACAGATGCTGTTCCTATAGTAATTCCTCGCGCGCTCGAAAGCGCTGAAGAAGACATATTATACCTTACCAAATCAACCCATACATCTGGACTTAACCCATAAAAATACAGACCATATGCTCCTTTCCCCTGAACAGAAATTTTTGTCTTTTTAACCTTAATATTTGTCTTTTGAAACTCATACAAATGATTAAATTTATTAATTAATTTGCCATTATCATCTGTATAACCTGTAAGATTTTTAATCAAAAAGCCATGCATGCCTGTAAGTTCTACAGAACCACCACTCAATTGAACATCACTACCTTGAGATACCTCAAAAGCTCCCAGTAATTTATCAACATTTTTCTCATCTACTATAACAGTCTCTTGTTTCCCTCTTCCCTTAATGACAGTATTATCAAAAGTATATTGTCCCCCAAACTGTGCTGAAAACCCACCAATCTCATTAAAAGTTACGGTACTGCCTGACATCCTAATCTTTGAACTAAAACTACTAACCAGCCCCATTTCTTGGGTACTATTTAATTCTTGTGTACTATTGAATTCATTTGGTTTAAGCTCAATATTTACACGCACTAAAGCAATATCCGTTCCTATTCCAAATGCATACATAACGCGAGAAGTCCCTGTAATCGCCCCATCTGTCATGCTAATAACTGAATTTTGCGCATGAAGCGCAAGTACATCCTTAAAATTTGCATTTTTTAAATTAAGACGCGCATTACGTTTTAGATATGCACCATATACAGTTCCTTGACGCGAATTATCGCCCGTAACAGTTATCTGAGATGCATCAACAACTGTACCTTGTTCTTCTATATATAAAGCAGCAATAGGAGCAGAATCAGAAGGAACTCTCGAAAAATTTTTCAAATGATAAGTTTTATTTTCAATTGTATGTTTTTTACCATCATTGCATTTATAAAACTGAGCGTTTGGATCACAGAGAGTTTCAAAATTATTAAAATTCGCATTAACACTCATGATTGGCAAAAAAGAAACAATAGCCGTTGTAATAAATAAAAATCTATACCCGCTTAATACATTAACCATAACTTTATTCCCAATTTGCCTTTCTCCCCCTGTTAGTTAAAAATAAAAAATATTCCCCATAACATTAAGTTAAACACACTAACAATAGCAAGTATAAAACTTAAATAAGCACTTTATACTTCATAAAACACTCTATAACTTATGTAAAAACTACTCTATATTTCATAGGTATCTAAAAACGATAGTATAAACCACCTGAAAAAATAATCCCTGAAAAACCACCTTTTCTAAGGCAATGCTGATAAGTTACATCTCCATGCAAAGCAAAGTTTGAAGACAACTGAGCCTTCAACCCCCACTCCAGTTTCTAAAGAAGAACCAAAAGCCCTCATTGGAATTCATCTCCAAACTGCACACGTTGTTTTCCTCTAAAACTAATGGCAAGCTGAAGCTTGTAATTGAAAGAAACAACAAGAGCCTCTTCAGAAGCAGCAAGCGTCTTTCTTAAAGACCCACCAACACGCATCACCCACAAATCAAGCTTTCCCATCTCAATATCAAAACCATCAATATCAGACGCCTTATCAAACCGCACATTTTGATAAATAACCTAAACCTGCGGATCAAAAATAACCCCTTTATGCCCTGTCATAAATGACTTGCCCGCAATCAATGAAGCACTCAAAGGTGTTTCCTTCAATGTTGCTGTCTTGCCTCTTGCTTGCGTGAGAACATCCCCTTTAAATAAACCATAGGAAAAAAGGACATCTATATATAAAACCTGTATCATGCTGCATGCTGCCATATACTGTAATAGACCATTTATCAAATGTACTTTTTTGTTTTCTTTAACACCTTGAGGTTGTAGAGAGTTTTTTTTCCATTATTCTCCATTATTCCAAAGCTCAAAGTGTGATGTGTATCCTCAATCGCATTGAGCAAGACACTTGCCTCTATACCATGAACATCAGAACCTGAATCTTACCTTCATCAAAGGAAAAAACCACCCTGCTTCACACCAAACACAGATTGAGATAACGTAGTATTTCTACCACTTTTCTTTTCGCCATTTCCTGTAATAGAACTCTTTTTAAAAGAAGTTTTATTATCTTTTGACACAACCACTGCTGATGTAATCTTCTCAGATCTCTTTAATTCTAAAATTTCATCAGTTCCTGAAACGCCTTTTTCCCCTTTACTTTTTTGCGGCTTCATAACTATGTTATGAGATCGTATTGTAAAAATAACACCTGTAGCCCTCCTATCCAATCCACTCATATATAACTTATTACGACTTCCAAAAGTACGAGAAGCATAAACTGTATCACACGAATACGACTAAAAAGAGAATTACACGAAGGGTTATAATCTTCTGCACTCACATCTATATTGTGCGCGAAGAAAGAAATAGAGGTCGTAAGAGAACACACACACATGGCGTTTTAGTACTTTAATCATAATTTAGTCTAAACTTTCTTTATTTTATCTTCATAAAAAACTGAAAAGCACACCTGGTTCATCTACTTATTATTCTTATTATGTACCGTTACATATAATTTGTTTTGTATTATATGTAAAGACAAAAATCAGAAAAACAACACAACAAAACCATGTTTTGTGCTTATGTCTTTCGCAAAGGATGTATTAAAGAAAAATACAATTAAAAATGATACCTTAATCCACCAGAAAAATGCGTTCCGGAAAAGCCGTCACTCGTAAATTTATGCTGATAAATCAGATCGCTATGAAAAATAATTTTGGGAGATAATTGTGAAAAAACACCAAATCCAGCTTCTAAAGAAGTCCCAAAGGAACCAAGCTGGAAGGCATCTTTAAAATATACAAATTGTTTATCATCAAAACTACGAATGAAATGAAGCTTACCATAGAATGAAAGAACATGTGCATCTTTATCTTTAGTAAATGTAAGTGTCTTCGTTAAATACCCACCAATACGCATCCCCCAATGATCTGGGCTTTGCATATCAATATTAAAATTATCAATATCACGAGTCTTATGAAACTGGAGATTTTGATAAACAAACTGAACCTGTGGTTCAAAAATAAAATATCGGCTGCCTATCATAAACGTTTTACCAGCAGTTAAGGAAACACTTAGGGGCTTCCCTCTCAATGCAGCCGTTTTACCTCGCTCAAGTGTGAGAACATTTCCATTAAACAAACCATAAGAGAAGAGACCATCCATATAGAGACCCGTATCATGCTGCATGCTTCCATATGCTGTGATTGTCCATTTATCAAATATACTTTCTTGACTTTGTTTAACCTTTCGAGGCTGCAACGAAAGTTTGCCATAATTTCCCATAATCCCAAAAGATGTCGTACTGTATGCACTTTCGATTTTCTTGAGTAAAATACCTGCCTCTAGTGCATTATAATCAAGCTCACCGCCATAATCACCATATTTAAATGCAGACAAATTTGAAGTATAATGATGATGTCCACCGTAACCGCGCAAAAACAAAGCGGGATTTTCATCATTTTTCAACAACCGACCAGAAACAATTCGCAGCGCTTGCAACTGCTTGCTTTGATTACTGATATCCATCAATCCAGCATAAAATAAAGTATTTGGCACAAGAATATAAGTCAAAACCTGTGGAACAACGACTCTCACATTTGGCTCAAAATGAGAAGAAAGCTCAAAAACAGATGCCGAAACAGAAGAACCAGACGCAGGTGGAGTAACAACAAAAGGAGTGGGTGAAACAGATGACTGAACAGGTGAACCAGATGCAACTGGGGAAACAACAGAAGGAGTGGGTGAAACAGATGGCGGAACAGGTGAAACAGATGCAACTGGGGAAACAACAGAAGGAGTGGGTGAAACAGATGGCGGAACAAGTGAACCAGATTCAGGTGGAGCAACTGGATTAGATTCAGCAATAGCGGGAACAACAGGCGCAAGAGAGGAAAGAGGATTGGGGATCTCAAGCACAAAAACATCAGATACATTAGGTGTAGTCGTAAGATGGGAATTCCTATCAGGAGAATCTACAGGAGAAGAAAGACTTGGCTCCTGAGATTTTTGCTGAGAGTTAGAATCAATAGAACCATCCTCACCTCCAGTAATATTAGGATGAATTTTAGGAAAAGAAGGAATATCATCAGAAGAAGGGGGGACAACCAAATCAAGAACAGGAAAAACTTTAGTGGAATCAACAAATTTACTTTCAAGGCGGAAATCCCAAAATGTTCCGGAGTTTTTAAGCACTCTTTGATTGGAATCTGCATCCCCTAAAGCAGAGCCTGGACCATAACTCTTAAGATGATACTGATAGGGGGAGGATTCAAGTGTGACATACCCCCCCTTTAACTGAAAAGAATCTTCAGCAGCTTGTCCATAAACCTGAATAATGGAAATCCCCTGATTATTACCACCATCTCCCGTCAATGCCCCTGGACTTCCAGGAATCTTATAAACATGAACTGTTGTTTTTCCTTCAAGACCACCATTGATTAAAAGTCGATCAGTTTTTTGCTTTTCAAGCTCTCCCCCTTGATCCAAATATGTATTAAGATAAAGATTCACATCACCATGCGCTTTATAGACAGTCCCAGATCCTTTTCCAATGAGAAGTGTCTGATAACCATTTGTTGTTTTAGATTTTAATTCTTCAAAAATAAGGGAACTATCCGTAAGATTAACCGATGAAATGAAGGAATAGTCCCCTAAATTAGAACCAGAAGCATCAAAATTTTGCAATTTGTCATATTTTGGTCGCGATAAAATCCACTTTGAACCATTTTTTAAATCTATCTTAGCTGTAGAACTTTCATCAACATGTGCGCCTCCTACAAGGGTAGAAGCATCAGCCTCAATCTTTACATTAGAACGCTCAACAGCTTTCAGGAGTGAATCTCCAGAAATTTTTGAATTTTGTAAGAGTTTAACAGAACTTTCGAATTCGCGGCTATAAATAGCCGTACTTTCTGGAGCCATAAAAGTTGTCTTTGTCAAATGGACAGTCCCTTTTCCAGGTATAATTGTTTTTTTATCATTTAAGACAGCTTCCCAAAAAAAGTGCATGCCATTAAATCCATTACCTCTCACAAAAACATTGGAATATTTTATATGAGCAGCATTATGGTTATTCCCCTGCACTACAATGCCATGAGCATTGTCGACATTAACGTTTCCCTTCTGGAAATTAAGAGAGCCTTTCCCCTGAAGCAGACTAAAAGCAGAGCCTTCACGATGATTATCTATATTTGTTCCCTGTTTCCCCCTCCCAGTAATAGAAACACCCTCTAAATTAATTTCTCCATCTCCTCCTGTTTGAACACCAATACCATCAGCAAAATCAATTTTTCCTCCTTTCATATAAATTTTTGCACCATTATGACTCAAAAGACCTATCGCATCAGAAGATGTCTTAATCTCTGTCTTGGTCAAAGAAACAAACGACCCTTTACCCCCAACACTGATCCCCATTCTGGTTGCTTTAATCACCCCATCCTGCATCTCAAAAGCTCCCTCATCATTAATATCGGCCCCTATCGACACATCATTTAACATGGAATCAAATAGAGCAACGCCTCCCCCATTTGAGGACTTTACAGCTGTTGTCCAAGCGTTTGTTTCTGAATGGCCATTTGCATTCGAAACACCGTTAATGATTATAGCCTCTCCCTCAATGACTGTATTTTTCCCTGATGCCTCTATGGCAGCATCAGAACTTTCACCCGTAAGTTGATAAGTTTTCTTGGCAATTTCATGCGTTTTACCATCATTACAGCGATAAAATGAGGCACTTTCGTTACATGAATATTGCTTCTTCTCAGAAGAAATCTCACCTCCTGCATCAGTATTGTATACAAAGAAAAAAATAACCGTTGTAAAATGACATAAAGAGAGATGATTTTTAAACATAATTTTCTACAAACTTTCTTCCCCTTCTCTAAAAACAAAAAACACGCGTTCTGTTTAATAACTTTGGTTACGCGTGATAATTTAAAATACGTTTTGTATTTTATATATCCACCCTATGTTTTATGTAAAGCCAGAATCCCAAAATATCACAATTTAAAATTGTATTATTTATAAAAACGCGTAAAAATATAGATAGAAATAAAAATTCCACCCCAAAGCAGTGATTTCAAGAGAATTTAATAAAAATAAACTCAAAGAAGAAAAACAGCATAAGAAGCAAAAACTGCAAACCAGAAAGCCTTATCTCGTTTCTAAAAAGAAACAAACTTGCTCATGTAAAAAAAACATTTTTTTAAAAAACTTATTTAAAAAGTTGCAAACAAATAATAAAAAACCACAAGCTATGCTTGTGGTTTTTTAAACAACTTACCTCAAGATGATCATCCTAAAAACGATAGCGCAATCCACCAGAAAAACTGATTCCAGAAAAACCACCTTTACTCAACTTATGCTGATAAACCAAATCACCATGAAGCGCAAATTTTTGAGACAAGCGAGCATTAAGACCTAATCCAGCCTCTAGAGAAGAACCAAAAGCCCCTAACTGGAAAGAATCTTTAAAGCGCACAGACCTTTCTTTTCCAAAATCATGGGCAAAATGAATCTTTCCATAAAAAGAAACATCACGATCTTTTTCAGACGCAGTAAGAGTCTTTATCAAGCGACCACCCATACGCACCATCAATTGATCAAGTTTATCCATCTCAATATTAAAATTATCAATATCGCGGGCCTCATTAAATTGAAGATGCTGATAAACAACCTGAACCTGTGGATCCAAAACAACACCTTCATATCCTGTGGCAATTTTCTGACCACTCATCAAGGAAACACTTAAAGGGTTACCCTTCAATGTTGCCGTTTTACCCCGCGCAGTTGTCAGAACATCTCCCTTAAACAGACCATAAGATAACAAACCATCAACATAGAATCCTACATCATGCTGCATACTGCCATAAACTGTAGCAGTCCATTTATCAAATGTACTTTTTTGGCTTTGTGCAACATCTCGAGGTTGTAGAGAAAGCTTTCCATAAGACCCCATCACCCCAAAGGATATAACACTGTCAACATTTTCAACAGTTTGTAGCAAAACACCTGTCTCTAGTGCATAGTACCCTAGATCTCCCCCATAACCATATTCAAGCGCAGATAAATCTGAGGCATAACGATAACTTCCACCATAGCCACGCAAAAATGAAGCAGGATTTTCACGAATTTCCAACATTCCACTAGGATTAGTCCGTACTGTCTCTAACTGCTTGTTTTGATTGCTGATATCCATTAAACCAGCATGGAATAAACTATTTGGCAAGAGCAGATAAGTTGGAACCTGAGGAACAACAACCTTAACGCCTTGCCTAGAATGATGCTCACCACCTAAACCAAGTTTAGAACTCTGAGTTAATCTAAATGTAGTATCAGAATCAATAAATCCATTTTCGAGGCGGAAATCCCAAAAATCTCCTTCACCTTCGACTAATCTTTGAGACGCACTCGCTCTTCCTAATTCAGAGTTTGGGCCATAAGCATGAAGCCTATATTGGTAAGGTAGACCGTCCAATGCAATATAATCACCATCCAACAAGAAAGAATCTTTCTCCGCTATTCCAGAAACCTGAATAATCGAGATACCTTTGTCATTTCCATAACGCTCCGTACCACCTCCAGGACTTCCTGAAACACCATGCACATGTACTATCGTTTTTCCTTCAATATCACCATGGATTAAAAAACGATCCGTTTTTTGATTCTGAAGAGCCCCCCCCTTATTCAAATAAGTGTTGATATAAAGATGTGCATTACCCTGTGCTTTATAAACTTCACCTGTTCCTCTCCCAACACGAAGGGTTTGATAGCCATCAACTATGTTAGTTTCTGGTTGTTCAAAAATAATAGAACTATCAATAAGATGTATTAATGAAATTGATGAAACACCTATAGAACTAGGAACTTGCAAATTTTTATTTTTCGGTCGTGATAAAATCCATTTTGAATCACCTCTCAACCGAAATTCAGCAGAAGAACTTTCATCAACATGTGTCCCCCCTACAAGGGTAGAAGCATCCACTGAAACCTTCACAAAAGAGCCATCCTCAACCTTCAGTAATAAATCTCCAGAAAGTTTGGAATTATCCAACAGCCTAACAACACCACCAGATCCTCTGCTATAAATAGCTGCACTCTTTGGAACTGTAAAAGAGGTTCTTGTCAAGTCAACAATCCCTCGTACGGGTAAGTTCGTTTTTGGAAGACTTCCGAACATCTCTTCCTCACCCGCAAAAATATAAAAAGAATAGGGATACTCGTGATCTTTCATTTCCTCATTTCTGTCTCCTAGTCCCTCCCAAAAACGCAACCCATAAGACGTATTACTTTCTACCAAAACCGTAGAATCCACGATAGTTATAAACCTACCCTTCCCATCGATATTATTCCCATGCATTGAAAAACCATGAGCATTGGCTAGATTAACTTTACCTTTCTCAAAATGGATACTCCCACTAGACGCATGAAAAGCTGAATTTTCATTATGGTCATCTATACTCATCCCCTGACTACCTTGTTCGGTAATAGAACTACTCTTTAAAGCGACCTGTCCCCAATTTCTTACTTCAACTCCGATACCCTTTGTAAAGTTAATCTCTCCTCTTTCTATAATCACTTGTCCATATTCACTCGCCACGACCCCATACTTCCAAAAACTTTCTTTTGAAATAACAGCACTTGAAGCATCCTTAACAGTTATATTTTTCCCGAAGAGAAGCGTTTTTCTTCCAGATGCTTGTATAGCAACAGTTTCATTCGTATTTTCATCAGTTTTTTGATAATTTTTATTGTAAAAGTAGTGTTTTTTACCATCATTACACCGATAAAATTCACTATTCATACTACATGAAAATTGATCCTGATTATTTTGTGTCTTACCATTAACGCCAGAACGATCTTGTACCCCAGTATTAACAACAGCACCACCTTGAACCGTAGCATCAACATTGTGTGCACAAAAAAGAAATGCTGTTGTAAAAGTACATAAGGAAAAACGATTTTTAAATAGATTGACCATAATTACACCATAATTTTGCCTATAAAAGTAATACGTAATGTATCAAAAAACTTAACAAAGAGAAAAAATTAATACATTTTGGATTAACCGCGCAAACCTTATTAGTGCTTTTTGTGTTTTATGTAAATATGGAATTAAAAAATTACTCGAAAATACAATCTAAATCTGTCGCTTTTACAAAGAATTTGCAAAAATATAACTGAAGAACGACAGAAAAATCACCTTTAACGTTGTTAGTCAAAAACACCCTTAGTCAGTTGACATGCATTAAGAACACCTACTTTAACTGCCGTCTAATCAACCCCAGAACGGATATAATCAACATTCTTACGATAATATTATATTGAAACAGTGTACACTCTGTAAGCAGACAAAACTGAATATATGCCAAAATTGGGAAGCAAAACTATCACATACAGCTGTTTTAGGCAGTATTTATGGAAATACGAACTAATTTAGAAATAGGAGGAAAGTGTAAAAATTAAAATCTGTTCCGATTTTTACCATCTCTTTTCAACATTTAAAAATATTCAGAGCCGTATCTAAAAGGTGAAAATGACATATAATTTTATCTTTTTATTTATCACATTCTTTAAAGAAAACACACTTTCAAAAAACAATACGTCATTATGTTTCTCATTCACCAATTTTCTCAGATATATCTCATATTTCCATCCTCATTTCATAACGACAGCAGATATAATATCAAGTTTATCGGATACAACCCTCATTGTGCCTGAGTAGCATCTTTGTCTTTGCCAATTTCTAATATTGTAAATCCTCTCCTCTTAATATAATTCCCAAAATTATATTGACTCCTTTCTTAAACGATTATCCACTTGCTAATTTTACATATAATATGAACAGGAGTGCTTTTTATGGATTCATCATAAGAGCATTGAAAATATTTCAGCACCCTAAATTAAAAATATCTTTATAAATCAAAATATTATAATAATCACTCTGAAATACGCGTTTTGAAACGATAACGTACAAGCCTTCAGACTTTTCAAAAAAACGAAATAAGTCCAACCTAAAAGCATATTAAAGATATGCAAAGTCACACTCTCGTAAAAATGCTATAACACAAAATGAATAGATAATGAGAAAAAGCCACAAGTATAACTTGTAGCTTTTTGAAAGATTAATCAAAAACAGAAATAATACTAGAAATGATAACGCAATCCACCTGAAAAACTCGTTCCAGAAAAACCAGCTTTCGTTAGTTTGTGCTGATAAACCAAATCGCCGTAAAGCGCAAAATTTTGAGATAATTGGGCATTAAAACCTAATCCAGTTTCTAATGAAGAACCAAAAGCACCTAGCTGAAAAGCATCTTTAAAATGCACAAATTGTTTTCCTTCAAAACCATGAGCAAGATGAAGCTTGCCATAGAAAGAAACAACCTGAGCCTCATCAGTAGCAACCAGCCTCTTTGTTAAACGTCCTCCAACACGCCCTACCCACTGATGAAGTTTTCCTAAATCAATATCAAAGCCGTCCACATCACGCACCTTATTAAATTGAAGATATTGATAAACAACCTGAACTTGCGGATCAAAAACAAAACCGTCCTCCCCCACCATAAACGTTTTACCAGCAGTTAATGAAGCACTTAAAGGGAAACCCTTTAATGTTGCCGTCTTGCCCCGTGCAGTTGTTAGAACATCACCTTTAAACAAGCCGTAAGACACAAGACCATCAACGTAAAAACCTGCATCATGCTGCATACCACCATATGCCGTAACTGACCATTTATCAAATGTACTTTTTTGACTCTGCTCAACATTCAAAGGTTGCAAAGAAAATCTCTCGTAAGCCCCGATAATTCCAAAAGAAGTGGAACCATACATATTTTCGATTGCTTTCAGCAAAACGCCTGCCTCTATGGCATTATAATTAAACTCGCCGCCATAACCATATTCAAGCGCGGAAAGATTTGAAGTATAACGATGATTGCCGCCATAACCGCTCACAAAAAAGAGAGGGTTTTCACGACTTTCTAATAAGCCCCCAGAAGTAATTCGCAAAGCTTCTAACCGCTTATTTTGATTGTTAACATTCATCAAACCAATATGACGTAAAGCATTAGGCAAAAGGAGATAAGTCGGAACCTGCGGAACAACAGCCTTAACGCCCGGCTTAGGACGAGGATGAGGCTCCGGAGCTGGTTCTGGAGAAGGTTCTGGTCCCGGAATTGGCTTAGGAGCAGGATCTGGTTTAGGTTGAACATCAGAATCTATAGACCTACTTTCAAGGCGGAAATCCCAAAAATCTCCGCTCCCTTCAACTAATCTCTGATTCATGCTTGCTTTTCCAAACTCAGATCCTGGACCATAACTATAAAGCTTATACTGATAAGGTAATTCGTTTAACGCTACATAACCACCTTCCAACTGAAAAGAATCTTGCTTTGCTTCTCCAGAAACCTGAATGATTGAAATACCTTCAGCATTCCCCCCCTTTCCCGTATATCCTCCTGGACTTCCTGCAACTCCATGCACTTGGAGCTTTGTTTTTCCCGAAACATCACCATGAATTAAAACACGATCAGTCTTTTGATGATTAAGAGCACCACCACTATTCAGGTATGTATTAAGGGAAATAGAGGCACCTTCCCGTGCTCTATAAACCTCACCCTTTCCCTTTCCAATACGAAGAGTTTGATAATCATCAGCAGAAGAAGATTCATGTCTTTTAAAATTAATAGAGCTATCACCCATAAGACTAACGAGTGAAATAGAAGAATCATTTGCAACCTTACGTTGATCTTTTTGCACCTGTTGTGGTAAAATCCATGTAGAATGACCTCCCAGATAAAGTTCGGCATGAGAATCTTTATCAACGTGAGTACGACCTTCAAGGGTAGAACCATCAGCCAAAACCGTTATAGAAGCCCCTTTCTCAGCTCTTAATAAAAAATTCCCTGAACGAAGAGTACTTTTCATCAAACTCACCGCACCAGAAATAAGGTTTTCACCATAAAGAGCCGTATCGTCTGAAACAGAAAACTCTGTGGTATCAAAATTAACAACTTCCAATCGTGGTGGAGCTTTTTCTTCCTCTAATGAAATCTCCTCTTTTTTATCCCCATCTTCGCTCCATGGCTTTTCTCCCTGAAAATAGATACCATAAGATCCCTCACCCTTTACTGTAACAGAAGAAGACTTAAAATTAGCCTCGGTCACATAAAAGTTATTCGATAAATCTTCAGTTTCATCTTTTGAGTCAGAACGTTCTGGTACAACACTAAAAGGCTTGACGGGATTTTCTAATAATATACCATGTGCACCCTCAACCTGAATAGTCCCCCCTGTAAACTCAACACGTCCCCCTTCATCCATTAAAAAAGCTGCATCATTTTTGTCTTTGTGTCCCTTTCCAGTAAGAGTAACACCATCGAGAATCACCGTGCCTCCCAACATCGCAGAAATCCCATGACTGTTGGTAAAGTTAACCTCCCCACCTTCCACCCAGATATCTGCACCGCTATAACTGGAAAGACTTACCTTCCCATCACGCGTATTAACTTTTGTATCCTTTAAAATAACCAATGAATTCCCCACGGCTTCAACAGCCCTATCACTGTCCTCTATAATCCCCTGCTTTATCTCAATTATCCCATTATGAGCGAAAAGAGCTAACTTTGTATTTTGAAGCGTCGGTTTTTTCAAAACAATCTTTCCGTCATCTGATACAGCCACACCACGCAAAAAAGATTTATCAGAAACTTCACTGCTAACAGTTACATTCTCTCCATAAACTCTGGTCCCTATCCGTTTCACCGTTATAGCAGTAGGATCAACAGGATAGTTGGAAAAGTTCTCTTTCGTAATTGTATAAGATTTATTATCAATTTTAGGATCTATCCCACAATTATCACATACATAATACAACCCACTATGGTAATAAAACCCAGGATTCACTCCTCTTCCATCAGAGTCTGCATCTTTAACAGAGTTATTTACATTATCCTTATGTCCATTCCATCCCTCCACTCCACTAAGCTGACGATAATCATTTCCTCCACGAATACCCTCATCGTTATTGCCAACATTAATCATATTAGAAGGGTAATAATTATCCCCACTCTCTCCAGGAAGCTTATGCTTATTACTCCCGCTAAGATGAGGAGAAGAATTAGCAGAGACAACTGGGATAACCTTTATAACATAAGGTTTACTATCCTTCCCCTCTGCAGCCGCATACACTTCTCTTCCATTTTGAAGCAAAGAGAGGATAGCTGTTGTACAAGCACATAAACATACATGATTTCTAAAAACTTTAATCATAGTTCCCTCGAAACTTTCCTTCCCCTCTCATTAAAAACAAAAGCACTTACAAAACACCCCATTGCACACCTCAAAAATACGAAAAGTGTAACAAAAGAACATGCCTCATGCTCATCTGAACTGTGTAATGAATTATCCCAATAAATTTGGCAAAAGCTCTACGCCAAAACCACCTATAAGAGAACAATTACAAAAACACACTTTATGAGTGTATAATGCATTCTGTATTTCGTGTAAAGAAAAAATAAAACCAGTGCGTGCAATTAATTAAAAACACAATCAAACCTTGTGATTTTAAAAATTAATCCACAAGGAGATGAATGAAACAATGACTTAAATCAGTAGAAAACAAACTCTCAAAAACGAGCTTTAGAAAACATCAAATATTATATTAGATAATATCAATACAGTACTAAAAAGGATAACGTAACGCATACCGGTCTGCTGAACGCTTAAAAAGCCGATAAAAGCGAGGCACTCTATCGCATCAGTAGCAGCATAAATTTTAAGAAAATTCGCTTTAGTGGAGAAAAGTGCTCTCATGCATAAAACAAACTATGTCTTTTTTGCTTAATAAAGAAGACGAGATTTTTTAAGAATAACACAAGTTGTTATAAAGAAAAAAGGCAGCACAATGTGCTGCCTTTTCTAAAAAGGTACATAGTGTACCTTATATTAAAACTGATAACGTACTCCTCCGGAAAAACTTGTTCCCGAAAAACCAGCCTTATTAAGCTTATGTTGATAGAGAATATCAGCATGCAGAGAGAACTGTGGCAACAATTTGGCATTAAAACCTAATCCAGCCTCTAGAGAAGAACCAAAAGCTCCTAACTTGAAAGCATCATTGAAATGCACAGACTGTTTTCCTTCAAAACCATGAGCAAGATAAAGCTTACCATAGAAAGCAATAGCATTCACGCCTTCAGAACCTGTAGGAATCTTGGTTAAGCGTCCACCAACACGTGCTACCCACTGATTAAGGTTACCCATTTCAATATCAAAATTGTCAATATCACGAGCTTTATTAAACTGGAGATGTTGATACACAACCTGAACCTGCGGATCAAAGACAAAGCCCTTATATCCTGTCGCAATTGTCTGACCACCAGCTAAAGAAACACTCAAAGGATTACCTTTTAATGTTGCTGTTTTACCCCGTGCAAGGGTGAGAACATCACCTTTGAACAGACCATAGGATAAAAGACCGTCGACATAGAAGCCAACATTATGCTGCATGCTACCATATACCGTAGCAGTCCATTTATCAAATGCACTCTTCTGACTGTACTCAACATTCACAGGCTGCAAAGAAAGTTTTCCATAAGTTCCCATAACGCCAAAGGATATAGCATTGTCGGTATTTTCAATAGTTTGCAGCAGAACACCCGCCTCTACACCATTATAACTAAGATCGCCGTCATAACCATATTCAAGTGCGGACAGATCTGAAGCATAACGGTAACTTCCACCATAGCCGCGCAAGTATAAAGCAGGATTTTCACGAACCTCTACCATTCCTGTAGAAGTCATCCGCAACGTCTCCAATTGCTTATTTTGATTGCTAATATCCATCAAACCAGCGTGGAATACACTATTAGGCAAGCTGAGATAAGTTGGAACCTGTGGAACAACAGACCTTACAAATTGTTCAGGAAGGGCAGCAGATCCAACAGACTTAACATACTGATTTTCTAAACGGAAATTCCAAAATTCTCCACCTTCCTTAACAAATTTCTGCTGAACATGCTCCTGTTTCGAAGTCGCTTCTGGAGCATAAGCACGAAGGGTGTATTTGTAAGGTGAGTTTATCAGTGCAACATAATTGCCATCGAGTTGGAAAGAGTCTTTCTTCGCTTGACCATAGACCTGAATAATTGAAACAGTATGAGCAATCTTGGCATTCGCTTTACCATCTCCTACATTGCCCGCATCACCTCGTACATGTATTTTTGTTTTTCCAGAAACATCACCATGAATGACAAGCCGATCAGTGACTTGCTGATCACTCGGATCACGAGGATTTAAACGTGCATTGAGATGAATTACAGTATTACCCTGTGCCGCATAAATAGTTCCTTTCCCATTTCCAATATGGAGAGTCTGATATTTTCCTTCAGATTCCGAAGGTGCAAAATCAATAGCACTATTTACAAGACTTACAGAAGAAATGCATGAATCCACACATCCTGAATCTAGAGTCCCCAAATTCCTCTGTGCACTTCTTTTTAGAATCCACTGTGAACTATTAGCCAAGTCTAATTTTGCATAAGAATTTTTATCAACGCGAACACCGCCTGTAACAATAGAATTATCAACAGAAACCGATATATTGGAATCATTATCGGCTTTTAATAACAAGTCACCAGCAAGGGTTGTTTTATTTTCTAATGAAACACGACCACCAGAATTATTACCATAGATAGCTATACCATTTGCAACTTCAAAATCAGTTTTTTTCAATGAAATTGCCCCCGTTACGCCTATAGTTGCATTCTCCTGTTTGGATACAGCGCTCCGCTTAACAACACTTGTTTGCTCAGTTGCTAAATCCTTACTTCGATTTTGTTGACTCGCTTCCTTCTGTGTTCCCCCATCAAAATATATGCCGTAGACTCCGTCACCTTCCACTTTAACAGTAGAAAACTCGATATTTACGTGATTCATAGTAGGACGAACGTCAGAAGATCTCCTTCTCCTAGAAGAACCCGTCTCAACAGCATCCCCACTCTTCATAACCCACACAGCATGGGCATCAGTAACAACATTTCCGTTCTTAAAATCAACAGAAGCATTATCCCTCACCAGAAAAGCTGCACGCCCAAAGTTATCTACAGAATCTAACTTACCCTGTCCTTTTTTCGCAGTAATATTAACTTTGTCTAACTCAACGCTTCCCCCAGCTTCTGACCTCACAGCCACTCCCTTTTCCAAAGTAATAGCCCCAGAGTCCATAGACACCTTACCAGCCTGACTTACCAGACCAGCCATAGCTAAATCCCCCGTTACGTTAATCTTCATATCCTTCAAATTAACAGATGATCCAGAACCTGCCAAAGCACCCACATAAAGCGCATCTACTGTTCCACCAATCATCTTAACTTTTCCGCCACTTTTAGCTTCAAGCCCAATCATAGAAGAGGTAATTGTTGATTTATTATCCAAAACAACTTCTGCCCCCTCTTCTGCAAGCACAGCACTCACGAGTTTTGATGGAGTAACACCAAAATTATCTTTACTATCTGAAGAATCCGCACCACTAATAGTAGTACCCTCTAGCTTGATAACTGTATTTGGATTTACTGCATGCATAGAATGCTGAGTTTTCTCACTTGCCTTCAGTGTCTTCCCTGTTATTATCCGCGATTTACCATCTCTACACAAATAAATAGTCCGCGATCCCTTCTCTCCATTATTCATATCATCACATGTAGAAGAAATCATTTCCTTACCAATACTATTAGGCGGAACAATACGTCCAACAGATCCATTAGGAGGTGTAGAAGATTTCTCAGAAGCCTCAGAAGTAGAAGGCTTCGTGGAAGCTGCTGATTTTATAGGTGAAAGCTTATTCGATATAGTATGCCCAGATGATACAGAAATCCCATCTGTCGATATCACTGAAACCCTATCTGGATCAGATCTCCCAAGTGAATTAGCTCCTGAAGGTATTAAATTTAACGAACTTCTACCTCTAGATGAAGGAGATGAATTGGACGAAACAGTATATACGTTATACCCAGATGTCCCAGATCTTGCAGGATTAGTAGATGTCCTCTCCTCAGATACAGTAGGAGTAACAGGAGACGTAGTAGAAGAAGGAAGAGACGTCACAGCTTCAGATGTTCTACCCACCCCCTGATCAGTAGATGCGCCCCCCTCAGATACAGCAGAAGTAACAGAAGACGTAGCAGAAGAAGGAAGAGACGTCACAGCTTCAGATGTTCTACCCACCCCCTGATCAGTAGATGCGCCCCCCTCAGATACAGTAGAAGCAACAGGAGACAGAGTAGGAATAGACATTACAGCTTCAGATGCTTCACTCTCTACATCATCGTATCCTTCATATCCACCGTCTATATGACCTTCATCACCTGTCTCAGTTCTATGAATCCCAGAATTCACACCAACTGTATCAGAATCACCGTAACCTACTATAGTATATTCTACTTCATTTGCATTCTGTCTAGGATCTTCACTTCCATCAACAGCAAGAAGATAAATACCTGTACTTCCATCACTTGTTACCAGTTCTTCATCATAACTGAAAGTTCCCCCCAAAATATAAGGATTCGGTTCCCTTCTTTCACTTCCATCAACAGTCTCTTCAGTTGTCAGGGTATGTAGAGAAGGAGATAAAGGATCTGATATTGTAGAGGACTCATTTCCAGACTCTTCATGACTTACATCACTTGTATCAGATCTCCCAAGTAATGCGGGGTTCCCATTCGTATTAGAAGTAATAACTTGATTAGGTGGTCTAGATTCAGAAGTTTCAGATGGAAGATTTGATCCTACAGAAGAATTATCTACCTCACTTCCCACAATTTCACGAGATGGCACGGAAGGAGTATTTACTCCCGCCCTCCCCCTATTGCCACCTGAGACAAAAAGAGAACTACGCTCATAGGGCAAATTTTTATCTTCTAAACGAAAATCCCAAACATCTTTACTGCCCGCAACTAAAGCCTTATCGAAATACTGCATTTTCGAAGGAATAGTTGGACCATAAGCACGAAGAACATACTGATAAGGAGTTCCGAGCGTAACATAATCATCATTTAAACTAAAAGAGCTTTCTTCTGCCCTTCCGAAAACTTGAATAAGTGAAATACTATATCCCTTATTGTTACTGCTACCACCCCAACCTACTCCTTGTGCCTTCACCTTTACCTTAGTTTGTCCAGAAACATCACCATGAATCAATAGTCTATCAGAATTTCGACCAACAACCTTACCAGATACATCTACGGCCTTACCAGATACATCTACATTGAACTGAATTGTAGAAGTCCCCTTAGCACTGTAAACAGTACCCTTTCCTTTTCCGATTCGAAGAATTTGATATTCAGTAACAGCCTTTCCACCATTAGAACCCGCACTATTTAAATTTTTTATTGAAGTAAAAAATTCAATAGCACTATCTTGAAGACTCACAGATGAAATACATGAATCTATACAATGCTGATCGGCATCTTCTGAATCTTCATAGGAACTTTTTTTTACCCGCCATTCTGCTCCATTGGATAAAAAAAGCTCAGCATGAGATTTATCATCAAAACGAGTAGCACCTGAAATGATAGATTTGTTAGCAAAAACGGATAAATCAGATTTTTTAGCTTTCAACAAAAGAGAACCCGAAACTTCCGATCCATCTTGTAAAAAAACGTAACCTTTCAAACCATCACCGTAAATAGCGACACCCTCTGGAACTGTGAGAGAAGTCTTTTCTAAAAGAACCCCATGTGGCACAGGGTCCTCAGACTGTATCCCATTAGCCCGACGATCAAAGTCTATACCATAAGACTTTTTACCTGGAACCTTAATAGATGAAGATTTTATAACAGCATTTAAATTCAAGAAATTAGAGAATGGATCAATGCCAAGAGCACTCTCTTTCTGTATTCTAGCCTTATAAACAGAAGAAAAAATATCACTAAAAGCTTTGGGAAAAATATTGGAAGAACGATGGGAAGAACGCAAATAAACAGGAAGATACTCCTCCCTATTTTCATCTTCATCTTCATCTTCAAACTCAAAATAAGTGTTTATATTTTCTTGCATATTTCGTACAATGTTGCTCGCAATATTTGGACCAATCTGCAAAAAAATACTATCGGAAACATCAAAATTCCCATCTTTAAACGAAATATAACCGTCACGTGATAGCAAAGCAATGCGCCCAACATCTTGAGAAGAATCATCTCTATCAGAATCTTCCGGCAGCACCAGCTCTCCGCTCCTCTCCTTCACCTGTGCCGCCCCATTTAATTCAGAAACATTTTTTTGAATGCTAACACCTTCCAATAGAACAATTCCCATTTCTGAAGCGATAACCCCTATCGTTGTATCTCCTAAAGAAAGTGTTCCTTTTTTCATCTCTATTACAGATTTATCATCACTCCACAGACCAACTATCTCTGCTGTAACACGTGCATTTTCCAAAAGAACCACACCTTCTTTTGAAGCCATAGCATTCACATAACGGCTGTGAAGGGAACCACTATTCATAGCAACCTTTCCATAACTAGAAGCTCCAAGCCCATAAGCAAATCCTTCAACCACTGTATCGTTCAAATTAATCGCAGCGCCAAGTTGAGACTTACCATCCGCAAATACAGAGCCCCTACCTTCACCCTGAAACAGAGTTTTATTTTCAACCACCTTAATATCTGTGCCTTCTTCAGCAACCACGGATATCTCAGATACATTAATAACTGTAGGCAAAGGACCTGTTACATATATAGCACGATCATACCTTCCTGCTTTAAGCGGAGTTTTACTACTACCTTCACCTTGTCCAAGTGTATGCGTAGCACCATCATCACAGAAAATAGACGCTCTAGACAGAGATTCTTTGGCCGAAGAACAAGGTGGTAACAATGCTGGAATTGATTCTACTAAAGAACCCTGTTGCACAGAACCAGGGACACCGCCAACGCCAACACTAGGGACACCACCAGGAACACCAGCGCCACCAAGTCCACCAGCGCTGCTAGAGACACCAGCGCCACCGCCAGGGACACCGCCAACGTCACCACTAGCGACTTGTGCTAAAGGAGCTGCAGGTAATTCTGCTACTTTAGGTGTAGGAGATTCTGATGAACTTCTAAAAGATGGTATTATAGATGACAATGAAGAAGTTAGGCCTGAGAATGACCAAAAACTACTCCCTATAGAAACATCTACACCTTGCAAAAAGAAGAAAGCACTTGTTGTCAGTGCGTACAAACGTGTACGCTTTTTAAATACATTGATCATATGTCAAACTTTCTAAATAATGTTGCAAAAACACTAGAATTAAGTGAAAATGAGGTAAGTGAACGGTTTGTAACATATGTCAGTCAACTTTACAACATAGTGTTATTTATTTACGCTTCATTTTGTGCATAAAAATACCAAAGTTAAGTTTTTAAGTGCGCAAACCTTTGTAATATTAGATAAAAGGATAAAATCACGATGATAAAATATATGAAATGGATGACTTCTGTTTTACTGGTTGCAATTAGTTTTGCAACGATTTTGTGGACTCATACGAGTATTGCAAATACGAGTACCCAGACAAATATAACAATTGATCATGTTTCAGGCACGACTTCTGTTCCCACTTCTCCGCAAAAGGTTGTTGTGTTTGATCTTGCCTCGCTAGATAATATGAATCGCCTTGGTATCCAAGCAGTTATCGGCCTTCCTGAAGGAAAAAAACCTTCCTATCTGCAACAATTTGACGATGCAAAATATGAAAGAATTGGAACCGTTTTTGAGCCAGATTATGAAAAAATTGCCACTCTTCAACCCGATTTGATTATTATTTCCTCCAGAACTCAAGCAAAATATAAAGACTTATCCAAAATAGCCCCAACAATTGATCTAACCGTAGAAAACGAAAATTCTCTTGAAGATATAAAACGAAATGTGTCTATCCTTGGAAAAATTTTTGGTAAAACACAAGAAGCAGAAAAGGAAATTGCAAAAATTAATGAAGCTTTTGCTGAAGTCCGTAAAAATACCCAAGGAAAAGGCACCGGGCTCATACTCATGACCTCTGGTGGAAAAATCAGTGCTTTCGGACCAAAATCACGTTTCGATATTTTTCACTCCGCTTTTGGAATTGCCCCTGCAACCGATAAACTTACCGTGCAAAAACATGGACAACTCATTTCTCCTGAATTCATTCTTGAAACCAATCCTGATTGGTTGTTAGTGATTGATCGCGATGCAGCCATTGGACGGGAAGGACAATCCGCAGCACAATTGCTCAACAATGAGCTTGTTCACCGCACAACAGCAAGCAAACAAAACCAAATTATTTATTTGGACTCTTGGAGTTGGTATCGTGCAAATGGTGGTTTAACAGCACTCCTTGAAACCGCACAGCAGATCAATGAAGCCTTTACAAAGAGCAAATAAGCGCACGAAAGAGCTTGATTGCTATATAAATAAAATTTAAAAGCAGGGGTTGTTTATGAAACAACCTTTGTTTTTTTTATTAAGTTTTAAGAGAAAATGATTTAACGTGAAGAATTACTGGATAACCATAACACTTTTAATTTTCCTGTCTATCCTCAGCATTTTTGTTGGTTATTCTGATGTCACACCTTCTAACCTTTTCGCAGCCGATCCCCATGCGTGGCTTATTTTTTGGCAAACACGTCTTCCTCGTACCATTGCAATCCTTTTAGTAGGCGCAGCACTTGCACTTTCAGGCATGATTATGCAACTATTAACACGCAATCGCTTTGTCGAACCATCAACCACTGGAACCATTGAATCTGCTTCCCTTGGCATTCTTTTTATTATGATTTTTTGGCCCAATATTCCTGTTTTAGGAAAAATGGTCGTTGCGACAATTTTTGCCATGGTAGGCACTTTACTTTTTATGTTTTTATTGCAACGCATTCCTCTAAAATCTGCTCTCATTGTACCTCTTACAGGGATTATGCTAAGCTATATTATTGGCTCTTTAACCAATGCCATTGCAGATTATGAAATGTTACTTCCTTCTCTTCAAGCTTACTTATTTGGCAGTTTTTCGATGGTTCTTGAAGGAAAATATGAACTCTTATGGCTATCTCTTCCCCTTTGTATTCTGGCCTATTGTACTGCTGATCGCTTTACGGTTGCAAGTTTGGGAGAAGATTTAACCAATAACCTTGGATTGAATTATCGTGTTGTCATGTTTTTTGGTCTTTTTATTGTCGCCTCAATCACTGCTGTTGTTGTGTGTACCATTGGCCGTATTCCTTTTGTTGGGTTGATTATTCCAAATATTGTTTCAAGTTTCATGGGAGATAATATGCGCTATACCGCTCCTTGGGTGGCCATCAGCGGTGCAGGATTGGTCTTGATTTGTGATCTTTTAGGACGAATCATTCATCCCTCTCTTGAAATTCCCATCAGCACCATAATGGGTGTAATCGGTAGTTTTATTTTTATGATACTGCTTTTACGCTGGAGAAAGCGTCTTGGATAGAAGAAGAAAAACAATATGTGTACTAACAACACTTATCATCATAGCATGCACTGTCATTAGTCTTTACATGACGTGGAATATCAATGTTTATACATGGAAATTTCGTCTTACAAAACTTTCCTCTCTGCTTCTTATTGCCTATGCAATAAGCGTTTCCACGGTTTTATTTCAAACAATCGTTAATAACCGTCTTCTTACCCCTTCAATTATGGGATTTGATCAGCTTTATATTTTAATAAAGACTGCCCTAATGTATTTTGTAGGCTCTCTTTCTTTGCCCTTTTTGAATGAAGAAGGACAGCTTGTTCTTGAAGCCCTCATTCTTATCCTTTTTTCAATAAGCCTTTTTCGCTGGCTCTTTTCAGGAAGCCTAAAAGGGCTTCATTTGACGCTTTTAATCGGTGTTGTTTTAGGCGGATTTTTTTTCAGTTTACGGATGTTTATGCAATTGCAACTAAATCCAGACCAAATGATGAATTTAACCGATATTATGTTTGCAAATTTTAATAAATTCAATACACCGTTAATAAGCTTTGCCACAATCATTGTCCTCATTGTGAGTCTGATTGGATGGCATTCCCGTCATCTTCTTGATATCTTGGCTTTAGGACGTGAAAATGCCCTCAATCTTGGCGTTAATTACCACAAAAGTGCGACAGCTGTCCTTATTTTTGTTTCCATTCTCGTATCCATTTCCACCGCATTGGTAGGCCCCGTCACCTTTTTTGGACTGTTAGTTGCCAACCTTTCCTATGAACTTTCTCCTAAAGCAAAACACAGTATTGTTGTTCCAATTGCAATATTATTGGCTATTATTTGTCTGGTGGGGGGACAATTTATTTTAGAACAAATTTTTCATATGGCAGGGCGTTTAAGTTTTATCATTGAGTTTTGTGGGGGAATTGTTTTCTTAATGTTACTGATGAAGGGAAAACTAAAATGATTGAGATCAATCATCTTTCCAAAGCTTACGGAGCACGATTGATTATCGATAATTTATGCCTTCATCTTCCAAAAGGGGGGATTATTTCTCTCATTGGGCCCAATGGTTCCGGAAAGTCCACTCTTTTAATGCTGATAAGACGTCTTTTGCCACACCATAATGGGACAATTCATATCGACGGCTTTGATATTGATAAAATGCCCCTCGATATTTTGGCTCAAAAACTCTCAATTCTGCGTCAAGAAAATCCTTTGTCTTTTCGCTTAACCGTGTACGATTTAGTGAGTTTCGGACGCTATCCTTATTCAAAAGGCTGGTATACACATGAAGATAAACAATTTATCGACAGTGCACTACGCTATCTCGGCTTACAAGATTTAAAAGACCGTTTTTTAGATGAGCTTTCTGGCGGTCAGCGTCAACGCGCTTTTATAGCAATGGTTATCTGCCAAGACACTGATTATCTTCTCTTAGATGAACCATTAAACAATCTGGATATGAAACATGCCGTTTCTATGATGAAGCAATTACGCCGCACAGCTGATGAACTGAAAAAAACCATTCTTATTGTTATGCACGATATTAATTTTGCCTCATCTTATTCAGATATGATCGTTGCATTGAAAAATGGGAAAGCGGCCTATTGTGGGACTCCAAAAGAAATTATGCAACCAAAAATTCTTAAAGACATTTATGATGTCGATATTCAAATCAAAACAATTAATGACATCCCTATCGCTCTTTATTATCGATAATCATAAAGATTTTTTGCGCTTGCATGCACTATAGAATCTGCTAGGGATAATAAAATTGGCTTATTGGGGAATAGTTTAATGGTAGAACAGCGGACTTTGACTTCGTCAATCTTGGTTCGAATCCAAGTTCCCCAGCCAGTCTTTAATGATTGTAGCTTGTCATCGGGTTTTGTATAATTTGAAAGCAGGTTTTGCATCAATTTATTTTTTTCAAAGGATCTGCAAAAACTTTCAAGGGTCATTTAAAATCCCTTTAATGCATATTTTTCTCTTCCTCTAAAAATCGCAATTTGAGATGATAAGCTCTTGAGCCGGTGCGGATTCTTTGAACCACATGTATAAGATGTGCCAACCTCTTTTATCTTAAATTGGCTAAAGATTTTTCGGATCTGAGACACATCATTGAGAAAGAAGAATTTTTCTCTTGCGCAAGCAAAGCAAACATTGTCTGGTAATCCTCTCGCAAATAAATCCTTTCCATAGTAATACACGTATATCTGGCTCTGTTTATGGGAAAGCCTTATCTAATAGCTATAAACCTATCTAAAGAGAGAATTCAAAAAAGAAAGCCGAGCCAAATGATATGACGCGGCTTTCAGATATTGATTATAAGATTCAAATGAATCATCCACAATGGAGTAATAAATTCATATATACAAAACGTATCATATTGCAAGTGCTCTATTTAGAAATATGAAAACTTATCAAAAGAAACGTAAATGATCGCTATGATTTTGATATCATTCATTAGCATTATAGAATCTATAAACGCTTGGTAACTTTATCAATCCAATCAAAAGAAAATGCATCTTAAATGAATGTCTTCTCAATAAGGCTTTCATAAGTATCTTTTCATTTTGCACTCAAATGTAACTTCTTTGCAAATTAACCAGCTCAAATTTGAGTTGGCAAAATTAACCAATCCAATTTTGGAGGCGTTATCTTTAGAAGAGCCATCTTTAAACATTATAGCTTTTGACTCAAAATTGAATAAAATCCCATACCTTAGATGTTACAATGGTTTTGAATTTTGCTGCCTCATCTTTTTTTCAATAGGTGCCCCCCAAATTTTGAGAGAGCTCATTTGGTTTCGTATTTTTAAACTGTAACTTTTAAAACGTTTTTTTCTCGCTTGCTTGCGTTATAGCATTAAAAGACTTTCAATTTCATAAGACATAACATTGTGATTTCATTCTATATTGTGATGATAGTATCTATATAATGCCTGCCTATCATTTACTAACTTTTTAGTAAGCGTTTTTAAAAACGATCTTATCTTTAAATCCTTTTATGCAATCTTTAGAACCCAATCTATAAGCTTATGATAGTTTCAAACGATTATTCCTTTTCAGGTTGCGCTCAAATAAAGAGCAAAACACATCCCATTCTTAAACGCATACAATTTATGTTATCGATAATTCCAAACAACTGCAATTTTAAACAATGTAATTTGTGCTGTGATAAAAACGTATCATAAAATTTATGACCTGTTATGAATTATAACCGCTTTTCATTTAATTTGAATGCACCCATGCGTTATAATATTTGCATCATGATTTGCTTTTTATGGTCTATACATCTATGGCAATCTTATATAAAAAATGATCAATTCAAACATGCATAAAAGTATGGGTTCTTAAGTGGGTTCATATAAAATAATTGCACTTAATATATTGACTTTATTAGTTTTTATGTACAGTATCTTTTTAACTTCATAAAGATATCAATTTCCTTGTAAAGAATATTCCTCCCATTCCAATAAAAGGCTCAATATAAGTGCGATGAGGGATAGCTTTTATGATTTTACAAGTACTGATCACTGGCCATGCAATAACGCCGACTGATCTCCAAACCAATTAGACCACCTGTGGAAACAGGCAGGCTGTGGGGCTGAATATAAAATGGAACAGCACCGAACGAATAAGCCACGCGCCGCAAGTAAGCCTCTTAGCGTGCATAGCTTATAGGTTTTGGAAACAGATAATTATTATAATTGAGGTACTATAATTTAGGCGATTAAAGATCGGATCTTAAGCTTTTTAATCCAGTGGACAAACACGAATAATGTGTCCGTCCGGATCTTTGATTAGGAAGGTACGTCCAAATACATCAGTATACGGTTCCTTCAAAACATTTATCTCAACAGTGGTTTGCTCTTGCCATTCCACATATAGCTTATCTACGTCCTCTCCTGTTGGCAACATAATGCCGATTTCTGAAAAACGAGGCACATTCTCCTCAGGCGTATCGCCCCCTGACCAGAGAGCAAAGAGTGCATCCCCCGAAGAAGCAAATGCAACATAGCGTGGCGAGGCAAACACAGGTTCTTTCTTGAAGATGAATTTGTAAAAAGCCGTAGAGTACTCTATGTTTGAAACGTATACCAACTGTAGGTTTGGGGTAACAGGATAAGTAGGAATATTACTCATAAATTCTCCATGATTTAGTAGCTGTTGCCTGACAGGCATATACCTATTAGAGAATATTTCAACAAGAGTTTGTGATGCCTCCATTCGCGGTGTGCTCTATTTATATGTTTTTATTCGCTTATTGCTATATGCTAAAATATTGAGACCGCCACTACGGGGATTATAATGATATCCCTATCGCTCTTTATTATCGATAATCTAAAGATTTTTTGCACTTGCCTACACTATAGAATCTGCTAGAAATGGTAAAATTGGCTTATTGGGGAATAGTTTAATGGTAGAACAGCGGACTCTGACTCCGTCAATCTTGGTTCGAATCCAAGTTCCCCAGCCAGTTGTATTGTAGCTTGCCAGCAGGTTTTGTATATTTTGACACTAGGTTTTGTTGTAGCTTGCCAGCAGGTTTTGTATATTTTGACACTAGGTTTTGTACCAATTTATTTTTTCTCAAAGAGTTTTAAAGGATCTTCAAAGACCTTTCAAAGGGTATTTAAAGCTCTCTTTAACGCATTTTTCTGCTCCTATTTTTCCAAATCACTAAAGCATGTAAAGTCGGATTGAAATGCAAGGGGGACGATTCCTGTCGGACCATGGCGTTGCTTTGCTATAATAACCTCGGCTTTACCCTTGGCTTGCTCCATTGCATCTTGCCATTTGCTATACTCAGCGGTGCCTTCTTTGGGTTCTTCATTTTTGAGATAATATTCTTCACGATAAACGAACAGAACAATGTCGGCATCTTGCTCGATTGAACCAGATTCACGTAAGTCGGAGAGTTGTGGACGTTTATCGGTTCGGTTTTCAACTTGACGTGAAAGTTGTGACAGAGCAATGATGGGAATATTGAGTTCTTTTGCAAGTGCTTTTAATCCGGTGGTAATGGCTGTAAT
>NZ_JBHIRG010000016.1:0-30048 GCF_042196965.1 Bartonella sp. AA83SXKL | reverse complement strand
CTGCCCCGTCACAATATTTACCCTGCGGAGACGTCTTTACGAATGATGCTGATAACCGATGAATCGCCCTCACTTAATTTCCCTTCTCGTCCACCTTTTCACACATTGCTCGTCCACCTTTTAGACCACCTTAATTTTTTGATTTGAGATTTTTTCTTTAATTCTTAATTTTTTATTGGAACATAAAAAATTATAGACATCAATATGCTCTTGCACATATTTATACGATTTGATTCTTGCTAATAAAGCCCTGTCTGCCGGCATGCGGCACCATCTTTCTTAAGTTGTTGAAATATATAGATTTTTTATTTAATTATCTGTTTGAAGATTACCTTCTAGGGTTTATACGATTTTATCTAATCTGTTGTTATTTGCTCCGTATTTTTCTCTGGAATAAATGCTAAAGTCTCTTTCTTTCTCCACCTCACTGCTCTCCCTAGCTTATATGGCTCCGGCCCCCCCCTGAAGCATCTAATGGCGAATCGTTGTTGTGGATATACTAAAAATCTGTGCACACTCACGTATTATTACATATCTATTGCCATCATCAAATATCATCTCATTGCCTTTTTATTTTTTATGTTATGTAAATGGGCTGGGATGCTAGGAGGAGAGAGATTCCTATATTTTCAAGCAGCCTTTTGTCAAAATCTTTTGTGTCTCTTGTGCTATTGCCTCTAAAAATATTTCAATAGCTTGATTGATTTGTTTAAGAGGCTGCTGGAAACCTAGCCAATACAACACCAGACAAAGATGATACCATTGGACCCGAACGCCCCACCAAATGCTTCATATGAAAAAGAAAATATATGAAACTGAACTACTTGTTCAAATTTATTACAGTACAATATTCTTAAAAAAACTATCAAATATCATTGGTCTATATATTGAATATGCTCCACTAATATATTGTTTCATTTGGAAACAGACTGCAAGAGAGGGGAAATATCCATTATGTTTTTTTATGTAACAGTTTATTTGAAATCCTTCATAAAGGTATTTTTTAATGAAATTAAGCAATTAGGAGAAAAAACAAAGAATAATTAAATTAACTATAGATTTTTTTATTAAATATGTATAACACGTTATGTATATGCTTTATTGATTCTAAGATAAATTTTAGATGTATAATGTTAAATTATAATGTTTTTTTGTTTTTATAAAAAAATTCTGTGGTGCAATTTATGAATTTTGAAATTACTTAAAAATCAACCCTAATTATTTCATTAATTATTATGTCTCTTATTTTTTGTTAAAAGTGCTTTTTGTCATCGGAATTATTGAAGTTTTTTGAAGTAAAGTTCTTCTAAATCATTCTAGATCAACTGGTTTATGAGTGAAATCTATCTGATTATAAATGGAATTATTATAAAGTTATTGTCTTTAGATGGAGATCAATTGCTGCAAAATGAATAGTATTTAGCATAATCTTTATTCAAAAAAATGATATGGATCTTAAAATAATCCACTATGGATGTTTTGAATTTATTATGCCCTTTCGCTGTTCTGTTCTTAAAAATGAGTAGATGTAAGTTTTTAATTCATATCCTGCTTTGTGTAGTTTTTTATAGGTAAAAATAATGCGAAAAATATCAAAAGAAGGGCTTGTATTGATTAAGCAATTGGAAGGCTTACGTTTATCAGCTTATGAAGATTCTGGTGGTGTCTGGACAATTGGTTATGGACATACAAGTGCTGCTGGTGCCCCAAGCGTCCACAAAGACATGCAAATTACGGAAAAAGAAGCTGAAAAAATCCTTTGTCAGGACTTGAGGGAGTATGAAGCTGTTGTTGAAAAAACCGTTACCGTTCCTTTAAACGATGAACAATTCGCGGCATTAGTATCATTTTGCTATAATGTAGGAATCACAGCATTTCGCAATTCTACACTTTTAAAAAAGCTTAATAAAGGTGAATATGAAGCGATACCAACCGAATTGCAAAAATGGACAAGAGTAGGAGGAAAACGTATCCAAGGTCTTGTCAATCGCCGAGCAACCGAAGCAGGATTGTGGGCAAAAGGAGCTCATGTTGCCCCCAATTATCATGTAGTAGAACCAGAAGGCGTAACAGGTATTTGCAAAGTAGAAGCTCTTGCACCAATCATAGGTTCTTTTTCAGGGCTTGGAGGTCTTTTTGCAGGAAATGGTCCTGTTCAATGGGTTCTAGCAGGCATTATGGTTTTAGCTGCTTGTACGGCTATGATATACATTGCTAAACGTTTTCAGGAACACCGCCTATGATTTTATGGATAAAAAAATATCTGACAATGACGTCAGCGCTCATAGCAGCTTTTCTTATAGCTTTAGTCAAAGCCTTTTTTCTTGGGAAAAAAGTTGAGAAGCAAAAGCAAACAAAAGAAGATTTCAAGATAGCGACAACACGGCTTGAGGTAGAAAATGAAATTAATAAGAAAAGTGATGCTGATGTGCGCACTAAGCTTTCTAGCTGGTTGCGCGACGAATGAACGAACTTCTTGTATTGGATGGCTGCCAATTTATTTGAATCGACAAGATATCAATGTCATTAGTCCAAATTTGGCGAGAGATATTTTAAAACATAACGAACAAGGTGAACGTTTATGTGGTTGGAGAGATAAACGGAAAATAAAGTGATAAAAATATAATTCCTCTGAAACATCAATCAATGAAAAGATTTGAAAGAGGTGGATACATTCAGATTAAAAGTAAAAGCACTTAAAGGATTAAAACACTCTGGTGGTCGATTAGATTTAATTAGAATAACTGAGATGTCTGAATTGAAACTAAAGGATTCAACAGATTATGTTTGTGTAAAATGATTGAGTCTATTGATGTATTCTAAGGACATCTTTGTTATCCTATCAAAAGAAGATGAGAAAAGATTTTATGGATTGCACTACTATCGTCGTTCAAAGAACTGATCATACACAAAGGTTCTGTTTTCAACAAAAATAACATCTAGGGGCTGGCATGCTTGAAGAAAAGCAATCTACGGAGCTATATAATGAATAATGGTAAGGCTTTTATGTGATTTGTAAATGATGTTGTTTCAGCTTCCTAATTATAATAATGATGTTGACGATAAGGCAAATACTTTCGCACTATATCTGCTTTTTCATGCTAAAGTGGCGGGAAAACATTGTGAATGATCTTGGCTGTTAATTTTTCTATAGGTAAATTCCCTATGTGGGAAATGACATGCAACTCCAGTTGAGAAAACCAACAACCATTTTTGCTTTTATTTTTTAACTTAGCTTTTTTACTTTCAAAAGTCGCCTAGCAATTTCTTGAAGAATATTGCTTTACTATTTTAAGATAATTTTTTCCTGAAATAAAATCCTTCTTTTAAAATATTACTGTAATATCTTGCAAACTCATGTACTGCTTTTAGAGAAAGTTTGTAATAAGACCGTGCTTTTCACGGCTTTTATTGTGATGTGTATAACGGAAAAGTTAAGAGTGCGTATTATCTTTTCGAACATTCAACTACAATCTATTTCATCACAATATTTATCTTGAGAAAATACTTTTACAAAGATACTGATAATCTATAAATCGCTCTCCCCTAATTTACCTTCTCGCTCATCCTTCCATGCATTGCCCGTCCACCTTTTAAACCACCTTAAATTTTTGATATAAAATTTTTTCTTTAATTTTTATTTTTTATTGAATCATAAAAATGATATGTCTCAATCTCACTTCTATGCATCTTTATACGCTTTGATTCTTGTTTCTAAAGCCCAGATTGCCTACATATCGTACTGTTTTTATATTTAATATATATTTTTAGATTTATTCCTAACTTGTTAGAAAAGTTGCTATATTTTGATAGAAATATCTTCTATCAGTTCACTTTTTTCAAAAGATTCTGAAAGGATTCTCAAAAATCTACAAAGTTAAAGACTATTTAATACGTATTGTTTCTTTTTTAGAAATCAAAATTGGTGATGCCCCATTCCTTACCAGCAATTGTGTTATTTGCAGAGCAGTCTGTATAAGATGGTGTAACCTCTTTTATAAAGTTAACTAAAGTTTTTTGAATTTCTAGCATATTGTTTAAAGACAAAAAACTCCCTCTTATTATGCAAGCAGCTTAGACATCGGCTGATAATCCTCCCGCTTATAAAAATCCTTTCTTTAATAACCTTCAAAACCACAATTAAAGTGGTGAAAGATAAAACAAGATTTTTAGGCGATCATAACGCACAATAAAATCAGACCAGTCTAAATGTTCAATGCTAACACCTGCTAAACAGTGGAAAATAAGTTTTAGCACGCATTCAAATTGGAAAGGCTTAAGCCCCCCGCGCGCTACGATGGTTTTCTACTCTCATCGTACGATTTACATTCCCTCTAAAACTTAATCGCTGTAAATATAAAAATCTTGAAGCCCGTTCTAAATCCGTGAGAGTTTCTGGATCTTGCTGTATTAAACGTTGAAATTCCTCACAACTGCTCATCTGAAATGCTAAATTTTTCATAAAAGGACGATAGTGGCGTTGTAACATCCCTAAAAAGTTTACGACATAACCTGAGAGATTATTGCTGATTTCAGGAGATAGAATCAATTTCTGCTCAAAGAAAATCTCACCCATACCAACAAAAAGGTTTAATCTACATGCCATGAGGAATGTTCTCAAATAATTTTGATATTTTTTGATCAAATTTCTTTTGCCACCAATATCGGCAGCAACTGGTGTAGAATTAACAAAATTATAATTTTTTATCTTAAAATGTATCCATCATTTTTTACATTCTTTCATCTATCTTAGCCTTCTTTTCACAGCTTCAAATGATACAAAGTAACTGCAATATTAAGTCGTTTTGCATCGAACAAATTTCTCGCAAACTATCCCTATTGGCTAGATGACAATCCATCCTCTATTTAAAGAGAGAAAAACTTTTCTTTTTTATTCAGCGATAAAGTAAATATTATCCAATTACTTACGAGTAGAAATTCGATCAAATGGAAACTGTAATTCTTTCTACTCTGAGTAATCTTGTACCTATTTATATAGGTTTAGGAAAGCGTGCTGTTATGAATATTCATAAAAATACTTCAAAAATTGATATCAGCAAAACTTCTGTTTAAAAAAGGAAAAGATGTTCTCTTACTTGCTACTGAAGAAACTGTTCAGATTTGTCTTGATGTTGCTAAAGAGCTTCAAAAAACATGAAGTTATCCCAACGCTTACAAGTGTGCCAACCATTCAACTTTGAGATAATAGATCAGTGCTAGAGTTATGCCAATCTCACCAATCTGTTGTTGTCTATGAAGAGCATAGTATCAAAGGAGAAGCTTGGAGATGCAATTGTTAAATCGCTTATAGAACAAAACATTCTATGCCAATTTGTATCATTAGGCCCCCCCACCATCCCCATCTGCAATAAAAACGAACTGGATATTTTAACAAGTTATAAAATCAATCGAGAACGCATAAATAGTGTTAGAAACGACATACTATACAAAAAATATTCAACTGCTTCCTAATATGCTCGCCAGTTCAAAAACATCATAAATCATTGATGATGCAAGAAAATAAGAAAGAAAAGCACATTAATTCACGAAATTTTGCTCTCAGTAAACGAGCTTTTTTAAAGATAGTATGGGTATTTTTTTCATTGCTTAAAAATGTACTCCATAAAAAAACATCATATCCATATAATATATTACCAAATAAAATTAATATAAATAATATATAGATTATAGGAATATTATTTATTAGATCCATTTTTTATTATAATTATAGCTTTCAATAAATACATATTGACATTTTTAATAATTTTATTTATATATAATAATTAATATTATTCTATATTAAAATAAAACTAAATGAAGCTTATAAATTTACGTTTTATGCTAATGTGGTAAAGAAGTAATTAACATATTATATTTTTATATATAGGAGGGAAAAATGCTCACAGCATTATTTATAGCTATTTTTTCTATACCAACAGTTGTTTTACCTTTAATATCAGCGCTTGTTCCTTTTTATCCGTAGAATGAGATTTTAATAAAATAAGTAAAAGATGTATGCAATGTTATTAGTGTTTTTTTTGTGTTTATTATTATTAAGATTTTTGCGTTAAGTATTATTGTATTTACGGAGTATTATTTTAGTTACTGAGTATTTTATGTGATTTTATAGAGGAGCTTATTGATCTTTTCTATTTAACTTTAACTGTCAACATATTTTTTAAAATATATAATTATGCTCCTCTATAAAAAGACTTTCTTTTTCTGAAAGAAGTATAACATATTGCTTTCATTGCTTAAAAACATCTATATTTACTAAACTCTTGCGTGTAATATCTTTGATTGTCTGAGTACCAGTCAGTGTCATAGCTACCCGCATTTCATTGGCAAAAAGATCAAGGAGATGCATAACACCTTTCTTACCTGCTGCTGCAAGCGCATAAACAAAAGCACGGCCAATCATAACAGCATCCGCACCTTGTGCTATCATGCGTACAACATCAAGACCAGAACGAACACCTGAGTCCACTAAAATAGTCAAATAATCCTTTACAGCATCCGCAATTGCAGGCAACGCTCGTGTTGTTGATAATACACCATCAAGCTGACGTCCGCCGTGATTAGAAACAACAATACCATCCGCACCAAATTTTACTGCTTCTCGTGCATCTTCTGGATCAAGAATACCTTTCAAAATCATTTTTCCTTTCCAAAAATCGCGAATCCATTGTAAATCATGCCAACCAATTGATGGATCAAAATTTGCACCAAGCCAACCAACGTAATCATCCAATGCAATTTTCTTTTTGAGATAAGCAGAGACATTTCCAAGATCATGAGGGCGCCCCATAACACCAACGTTCCAAGCCCAATATGGATGAGTCAAAGCTTGTAAAAAACGACGTAAACCAGCATAAGGACCAGACATCCCCGAATGCGCATCACGATAACGTGCACCAGGAACTGGCATATCAACTGTAAAAACCAACGTGCGTACACCAGCTAACCAAGCCCGTTCTAGTGCATCACGCATGAAACCGCGATCTTTGAGAACATAAAGTTGAAACCAAAATGCACCTCCAATCGCTTCTTGCACTTCCGCAATGGGACAAACTGAAACAGAGGATAGAGTAAAAGGAATCCCTTTTGCCGCTGCGGCACGCGCTGCTTTTACCTCTCCACGACGTGTATACATGCCCGTTAGACCAACAGGTGCAAGTACAATCGGTAAATCAAGTGTCTGATCAAAAAGTTTGATTGAAAGATCAACTTCACCAACTTGCCTTAGAATCCTTTGACGCAGTGCAAGAGCTTGAAGATCTTTACAGTTGCGTCGCATCGTTTCTTCAGCATAAGCCCCACCATCAATATAGTGAAAAAGAAAGGGAGGAAGACGACGCTTTGCTGCCTTACGATAATCAAGTGTTGAAGAAATAATCATTGATGGCACCATTGTTCCTAAATGAAAAGAGAAGACATCCTAAAAACGCATAAAAGCGAATCCATGTACCTTCCTACTCGATATTCTCCCAAAACGCTCTATTGAATAGATAGAAGCAACAGAGATTGCAACTTTCTAAAAAAACTAATTGATAAAAACAATGTCTTTATTTCTCCTATCCAAATTTAAAATCTCACAGTATGAAGTATCATTAATAACGTATCTACTCATATATTCTTCATGTGCAATTAAAATGTTATACTCTCTTTAAAGCAATCCCTCTTCGAAAGCGATTGCTCCGTAGCTTAATTAGTTATAATTTAAAGTTGCTTCTCCCTCTAAAGGTCCTTACATTATCAGTTATTAAGAATATAGAGTGTCATTAAGTATAAACCATAATCTCCCCCAAAAGATGAAAAAATCCTTTATTAATACTGGAAATAAAGCTGTCGCATACATGCAGAAATCTTCTTATATCAATATTCAAAACTGAGATCTGTTACTTATTCATGCATAGTGCCTAATTCACATAAAGCATAAAAACTTTTAATGTTCATACCAATAGAAACTCTTCATATTTAATTGAATAATTTTCTAGCAATATTATATCTTGAGGCTATAAATGAGTTACTAAAATTAGAACAATGTTTATTGAAAATAATTGTTACTAAACTGGAGTGAAAACTTATTTATTAACTCTTAAGGATAATTTTTATACGGAATAAAATATACTGGTTATTACACTCTAGAAAAATTGAGTCAATTGCAGCATCCAATCTCGCATATTTACTTTGAAAAGTGAGTAGCTACTGTTATATTGAATTTTATTAACCTATTGATTTATTATAATAATAAATATGAATAACATATTGAATATAGTAAATTTTGTCATGATGAAATAATCAAAACTATTCTTTTGCACATCATAAAGGGAGTTCGTATAGATAGAACCTCTTGAAAAAAGAAGTAAAAATGCCTCTCATACCCTCTCAAATGCAAGAGATGAAATAACCTTGGAAATTAAAAATAGAATGCATGACGCCGGTTTTGCGAAGCACAAAATTTTTTTTATCTAAAATACGCTTTCTGCATACATGTTATCAAAATTCGTGGTTCCCAACTCATTTAAAATGCTTGGACAACTTTAAACCCTGTGCTTGATAATGTGATCCAACATCATGTCCATAAAGGGTTGATGGTCGATTAAGCATATGCTCATAGACCAAACGGCCAATAATTTGACCATGCTCTAAGATAAAAGGAACTTCATGGCTCCGCACTTCTAAAACCGCTCTTGCTCCTTTTCCACCCGCCTCCTTATGCCCAAATCCTGGATCAAAAAAGCCTGCATAATGCACCCTAAACTCGCCAACTAAAGGATCAAAAGGTGTCATTTCTGCGGCATAAAGCGGAGGCACATGAACAGACTCTCGTGAAACTAAAATGTAAAATTCATCAGGATCAAGAACCAACTCCCTTTGACCACGATCAAAAAGAGGTTCCCAAAAATCTAAAACGTGGGCAACGGCACGTTTATCAATATCAATAACACTTGTATGATGTTTACCACGATAACCTATAAGCCCGTTTTCGTCTCCCTTTAAATTAATGGAAAGACCAATACCACCAACACTAATATTAGGAAAATCATCCGATATCAGTGTTTCTTGCCTTTGCAAAGTGTGCAACTCTATTTCATTTAAATAACTTTGCCCTTTTCTAAACCGAAGCTGTGATAAATGTGAGCCTGTATGCACCAAAATTGGAAATGTGCGTGGACTAATTTCCAAATAAAGTGGACCATGATAACCAGCACAAATTTTATCAAATTCCTGAGCATTATCCGTAATGACACGTGTAAAAATATCTAATCGTCCTGTAGAACTTTTGGGATTGGCAACAGCAGATAAGAATTCTGGTAAAGCTAAACTTTCCAAAAGAGGAACAATATAAACACACTCCGTTTCCAAAACGGCTCCGTCTCGTAAATCAAACTCATGCAACTTTAACCGTTCAAGCTTATCCAAAACTTTTGTATCAGGTCCCGGCATAAAAGAAGCACGTATACGATAAGCTTTCTCTCCTAAACGAAGATCAAGACTTGCTGGTTGTATTTGAGATCTATCAAATGGATACTGAGCCTTGAGAAAGTTATTCTCAATCAAAGCTTGTATATCACTATCTGCTAAAATACCGCTTATACGCGCCATATATATTGCCTTCCCTTTTTACATTGTTTCTTTTTTTGACCTAGATGATAAATTGGTGCAAGCTATTTTAAAGTGATAAAAACTATTTTTATGTTTTTTCCAACCGACTTGTTAACATAAAATAAAATAGGAGGTATTGTAAAAATAATACCTCTCATGCTCTCTTATTCTTGAATGTCGCGCAAATGATGTTATCATAATTTTCTATAGAACCCTTAAGTTTCCTGTTAGAATTTATTATGATTATACGCCATCTTAGCGAAAATATTATTAATCAAATCGCCGCCGGTGAAGTTATTGAACGACCAGCAAATGTTGTCAAAGAACTTGTTGAAAACGCTATTGATGCTGGTGCAACACGCATTGAAATTATTACAGTAAATGGTGGAAAAAATTTTATAAAGGTGAGTGATAATGGTTATGGAATTCCTGCAGATCAATTAACTTTAGCAGTTTCTCGCCATTGTACCTCAAAGATTACCGATGACGTACACAATATCTGCTTCCTTGGATTTAGAGGAGAAGCCCTCCCCTCTATTGGTTCTGTTGCTAAACTTAAACTCATTTCACGAACAAAAGATGCTGAGAGCGCTGCTGAAATTTCCGTTACTGCAGGAAAAATTGTAGGACCCAAACCAGCTGCTGCGAATCTTGGAACAATTGTTGAAGTTCGTGATCTTTTCTTTGTCACGCCGGCACGATTAAAATTTATGAAAACTGATCGGGCTGAAACAAATGCTATTAGCGATATGATTAAGCGAATTGCTATCGCATTTCCACATATCCGCTTTTCTCTTTCAGGACTAGACAGAACATCTATGGAATTGTCTGCTACAGAAAATAATATTCAAGGACAATTACAACGTATTACGCAGATTATGGGAAAAGAATTCGCCCCTAATAGCATTGCGCTGAATGCTGAACGCGAAGCGGTGCGCTTAACAGGTTTTGCCTGTTTGCCATCTTTCAACCGAAATAACAGCCTTCATCAATTTGCTTATGTTAATGGACGTCCCGTGCGTGATAAATTTCTATGGGGCGCTATCCGAGGCGCTTATGCTGATGTCATGACACGAGATCGTTATCCTGTCGCTATTCTTTTTATTGACCTCCCACCTGCTGAGGTAGATGTTAATGTTCACCCAGCCAAAGCTGATGTACGATTCCGTGATCCAGGATTAATTCGTGGTTTGATTGTTGGAGCTATTCGTGAAGCATTGCAACAATCTGGTATTCGTCCTACTTCAACCCGTTCTGAAGCAATGCTTGCTGCATTTCAAACACAACAATCATTGGCACAACAACCATTAGGCAGTTTTAAGAACACGCACCAGTTCTCTTCTTACAGTTCACAACCTCATCATTTTACCAGCGCTTCAATGATCCAAAAACCATTGGATAGTACTCACTCTTTTGATTTAAAAGAAGATGCCGCTCCTATTATGGAGGGCTTAAATACACCAAGTGGGGATGCATACATTCCAAGCACGACATCTTCATCAGAAGAGTTATCTTATCCATTAGGAGCGGCCAGAGCACAAATCCATAAAAACTATATTATCGCCCAAACACAAGATAGTTTGATCATTGTCGATCAGCATGCAGCTCACGAACGATTGGTTTATGAAGCACTCAAAAATGCACTTTATTCCAAACCACTTCCTTCACAGTTATTACTTATTCCTGAAATTGTAGAACTCTCTGAAGAGGATGCAACATGCCTTTTAACGCATAAAGATGCTTTGCAAAAATTTGGATTAGGAATAGAACCATTTGGACCAGGAGCAATTGTTGTGCGTGAAACACCTTCCATGTTAGGAGAAATCAACGTCCAAGCCCTTATTAAAGATCTCGCAGATGAGGCCGCTGAGTATGATACAACAAATAATTTAAAAGCAATGCTTGATTATGTTGCAGCAACGATGGCCTGTCACGGCTCAATACGGTCAGGGCGCCTTTTACGCCCCGAAGAAATGAACACACTATTACGACAAATGGAGGCAATACCTAATACAAGTACATGTAATCATGGACGCCCTACTTATATTGAACTCAAATTGGCAGATATAGAACGGCTTTTTGGCAGAAAATAAGCCATGCATCATTTTTACAAGAAAAATATTTTAAAATTAACTCTCGACTTTATAATACATTTTATGGCACTTTTCTTGAATCTCTTGTATCAAGTAAGAAGGAGTTATAATGTTTCCCAATGGTGAACGCGAAGCAAAAATTCATTATTCTAATAACGGATATGACATTATAGAATATGGTACCTATACCATTTGTGCTGTTAGCGGGCAAAAAATCCCTATAGATGATTTAAAATATTGGAATCATCACCGCCAAGAAGCATATGCTAGTTGTGAAATCTCCTATCAGCGCGAACTTGAGTG
This sequence comes from Bartonella sp. AA83SXKL, assembly GCF_042196965.1. Classification (NCBI taxonomy): domain Bacteria; kingdom Pseudomonadati; phylum Pseudomonadota; class Alphaproteobacteria; order Hyphomicrobiales; family Bartonellaceae; genus Bartonella; species Bartonella sp. AA83SXKL. The sequence continues at coordinate 18,043 of NZ_JBHIRG010000016.1, read as the reverse complement.
CAACCCATATCTCAAGCAATTGTTAAAAACAAAAGAAAAATAACCCCTCGAAAGCTATAAATTTAGCTTTTGCCTTTTAGACAAGAAAATTCAAGGGAACGTTTTCTAAAGCGGGTCATGACCTCTTCAAGGACCATACGACAGAAGTCTTTTTGAACAAAATCGACATTCACATCAAAGATAATAAGATTTTTCAAATCTTTTTGCATGTGAATTGTCTGTATACGGGTATAATCTTTAGCTGTTGTTGCTAGCCATAAATTGTGCATTTTAGCCTTTTGTATAAGGCTTTTTAAATTTTTATCTGTGAAAAAATAGTGGTCTGGATATATGTAAGTTTGCACCACATGACCAGACAATTCTTTAATAGATTTAAAAAATTTATCTGGATTGCCAATACCAGCAAATGCCAAAAATGATTTTCCTGAAACCTCATCAGATGCACTGGCTTTAAGATGAGCACGATATAAAGGCTTTCCAGTACGCGAAACAAGAAAAGCGACATTATCAGGCGCATCGGAGTGACCAATCAATAAAACACTATCCATAAAAGAAAACTGCGTTTTTAATGGTACGCGCAAAGGTCCTGCTGGAAAGACAGCTCCATTACCAAAACCGCGCATCGCATCAACAACGAGTAACGCATAATCCATATAAAGACAGCGACTTTGAAATCCGTCATCCATTAAAATAAGATTACATCCCTCTTGTTTAAGCCGTTGTGCCGCTGCATAACGATTAGGTGATACAGCTACAAAAGCATGCGGTGCAAGTAAAAGTGCCTCATCTCCAACACTATATGGAGTATCATATTTTTCATTTACAAGATGTACCCCTTTAACTGATCCACCATAACCACGAGATACGATACCGGGTACGAAACCAAGTTCTTTAGCCACTTTTGTAAAAGCAATAACAACCGGCGTTTTACCCGCACCGCCACATGTAAAATTTCCAATACACAAAACTGGCAGATCAATCACGGGAGGCTGTCTTGTCATAAAACGACTTGAAAAATAACCATACCCCCATGAAACTGGAGCTAACACAAAACGCAAAAAGCTTTTATTTTTCCACCAAAAACGAGGGGCGCTAATATGCATATCTACCCTGACGCTGACGTAAACCTGTTTGTATTACAAGGGGTTGTAAAAATGGATCTAAAATCTTTAATGTGCGCTCAAATGCACCTGCCATACCTGTCGCCACTTCATGAGCCTTATCAACCATTTCTTGCCGCAATGTTTCATTTGTTAAAAGCTTATACACCTGAATAGCAAGCTGTTTTGTATCTTGAACCATATATGCTGCATCATGCGTTAGAAATTGTTTGAACATCTCTTGAAAATTTGAAACATGAGGCCCTGTCAAAATAGCGGAACCAAGCAAAGCCAATTCCAATGGATTGTGTCCACCATTTCCACATAACGATTTACCAACGAAAGAAACTTTCGATAAGCGAAGAAAAAGTCCCATTTCTCCAATGGTATCTCCCCATAAAATATCGGTATTCATGTTTGGAACAGCGTCTCTACTCCTACGAATAAAACTTAACCCCTTATTATCGCATTTTCTGATAAGATCTTCTGAACGTTCAGGATGACGAGGTACAATAATTGTTAATAAATCTGGCAAATAATTTTTAACAATTTTATGGACCTCAAAAGCAATCTCCTCTTCCCCTTCATGCGTTGAAACAGCTGCCCAAACTGGGCGATTGCCGATAGCATTACGATAACGTGCAAGCAATTCTTGATTTTCAACCAGAAAAACATCAGCCTTGAGATTACCAGAAAACGTAACAGATTTTACGCCAAGTGTATGGTAATAAGCTACATCTCTTTCATTTTGACCAATCGCCAAATCAATATCCTTAAAAATATGTTTGGCAAGAACACGTCGTTTTTGCCAAGCTTTAAAAGAACGTTCAGACATATGGGCATTAACCAAAATCTGCGGAATACGCATTTTTGCAAGTTCTTTAATACGAAGAGGCCAAATTTCTGATTCACAAATCAAGACGAGATCAGGCTTCCAATGACTAATAAAACGGCGCACTGCAAAATCTAAATCCAAAGGAGCATATTGATGAATCAACCTATCACCAAAATGTTTTTTCACAAGAGTAGAAGAGGTCACAGTCCCTGTTGTCATTAATACATTGATTTTCAATGATAAAATATAATTTACAAGTGGAAAAAGTGCAAGTGTTTCTCCAACACTTGCTGCATGCAACCAAACTAATGAACCTTGGGGGCGTATATGAGAACTTTTACCTAAACGCTCTTTTTTGCGACACCACTCTTCTTTTCCACGAATAGCACGAAAGAACAAATAAAAAGGAATAACAGGACATAAGCAAAAACCAATCATTCGATAGCTTAAAAGAGCCGTATGTGCCTTTAATTCTACCATTTAAAATCACCTCATCCAGCTATTTTAAGATATCTATATACTTATTTTGTTAAAAAATTCATCAACACTATTGGTTGCATCCATATTTTTTAATATCATTCATATCTTAAATAAAAAAAGCTTAATCCATGAGAAAATTCAATACATATACACATTATTTAAATCTCTTTTAATTAAATTTTGTAACTTATATCGATTTTATCACTTCATTCTGCACCCTATAAAAAATCTTACTCAAAAATAACAAAACTACATTTCAGTCGATTATAATTTTTAAAATATAAATGATAAACCTATGACATAGATTGTATCAATTTTTTCAACTCACTGAATAAATACTTCTTATGATTTTAATGAGACTTTGAATTTTGCACGTTGGTATTTTAGAGAAAAAGCTTATTTTTACATATGTTAGGTATTGTCAATTTTTCAAAAAATAACCCATATAGACATTACAACCTAATATAAATACAATAAATAAAATGTGTTTAAAAGAAAGATCAATCTCTATTATTTCATTTCAATAAAATGAATATGTCAAACTAATCTTAAAAAACTTTTGAATAGTATAGAGTTCTCATTTTAAATTGTGATATAATCTCTTAAAGGTAATCCAGAAAAATCTAATCTTGTTTAATAGAGAATTTCTTAAAAGTCTTAAAGCAATTTAAATAAGAGTTTTCAAAATTTTAAATCCTCTCTTTTCAGGAGGTCGCAATGATATATTATTCCTTTTAAGATTGTATATAATCAACACAAAATGATTAACTTATAGATTGTAGTTTTAAATGAGTACTCAATAACCCCTTATGAGGTAAGTTAACTTCATAAATCTATTTAGTTTCTCTAAGTTTCTAATTTTGGTAAAGTTTCTAACGACTTTCATGGTTTCTAAGCTTATAGTAATAACTCGTTGAAAAAATTCCAATAGATAAGTAACGAGTGCTAATAATCTCAACAGAGTAATAATTGCTATCATTAATAATGCTACTCTTTTTATTAATCTTAACGCATTAGTGTCTCATACCCCATTCAAAAGCAGAGTGACTATTCACAATATAAGCATAAACTTCGAGTGATAGCTGTCATGATAATATTGCTGTTGTAAATAGGTTGATAGAAACTGTCTTGCATTTTTATTAAGCGTAAAGATGGTGGTGCAATAATGGATTTTATACCTTGCACGGACACTATTATGAAATGAGCTTGGGTGCTTTGGGAGATGTTTCTTAAAAAAACATATGAATTTTAAACAACAAGCATATTCTTTTTTACGGCATTCTATTTTACCCGAAGAACGTACCTATGAAAAGGACGACTAAACAAAAGCATGAAGCAATCTACAGGTTATAATAACCAAATATTCAAGCTTTATTCTGCATCGCCTAACTCAGCATCAAGAAACTGATGCAAATCTACAATGTAATAACGTTGTAATGCATTATCTACACTGCTTTGTGCTTTTGCCTGCCATGCTTCTTGAGCGGATTGATAATCTGAGAAAATACCAACCACATCTAAATCATCAGGATTCTTAAATTGATTACTGTTAAGATTTTTTAATTCCCCACCAAATACAAGATGTAAATATTGTTTTTTTCCTTTGGTTTCAGTCATATGTGCCTCCATATCATTTAGATTATTTTAGCGCGCTTTTATGTGATTAAACTAACTTTGTTTGACGAACAACATCTATCATATCTTGACAGCAATTATTTTTACCAGCAATTAAAAGTCCATACTGGTAAGGTTCAATTCCATAAGATAGTAAAGGGGCATCAAGCGATAAAAAACACCCTCCACACTCCTGCAAAATAAGATCAGCAGCGGCAATATCCCATTCATGACAATTTGGACGAACTAATACGATATCAATTTCATCTTGAGCAACAAGAACAATACGATAAGCAAGAGAAGGAAGATAATGATAAAGACTGACTTGATTGAGAAAATCATCTGGTAATTTTTGTGCGAGCGATTTATCAAGTGAAATTTTATATTTTCGATGAACCTCAAAGGCTAAACGAGGAAGTTTTATCCCATTTAATGTTGCCCCTCCACCCGTTACAGCTGTATAAACATCTCCTTGAGCCGGACATTGTAGAACGCCCACAATAGGACGCCCATTCTCAATAATGGCAACCGAAATACACCAATAAGGATTGCCAGAAAGAAAACCACGCGTTCCATCAATAGGATCAACAACAAAAGAGCGCTCATAATAATCTTGTTTTTCTCGATTATCTTTTGTTTCTTCTGAAATCCATCCATAATTTGGACGAGCTCCAAGAAGCCTCTCTTTCAAGAAATGATCAATAGCAAAATCTGCTTCACTAACCGGGGAATTACCTTCTTTAATCCAGACATCCAACGTGCATCCAAAATACCGCATTGCTAAATCTCCTGCCTCTCGACAAACGTCACGCAAAAGATTTAAATCAGAAGAATGATGCGTGTTATTTTCCTGCAAGTGTCATCCCTTCAATTAACAATGTTGGAGCAGCTGTACTATAACGCCGATCAATATCATTGGCAGGTGTTAAATGTGCTAACATATGAAGCAAATCAGAACCTAGCGTTACTTCACTTACCGGATAAGCAATTTCACCATTTTCAATCCAAAAACCGGAAGCTCCACGACTATACTGACCAGTAATAAAATCAATGCCATGACCGAATAATTCGGTCACATAAAATCCATTTCGCAAATCTTTTATCATATCGCAAGGCGATACTAAACCCGGTTCAATAGCAAAATTTGTACTGGTCGGCTGCACTAATGATGCCGAACGCATACCGTGTCCATTTGTTTTAAGTCCCAATTCACGTGCTGTAGATGATGAAAGAAGCCAATTTTTTAAAATACCATTTTCAATAATATTGAGTGTTTGCCCCTCTACCCCTTCTCCATCAAAAGGATGAGAAGCATTTCCACGTAATCGCAAAGGTTGATCGGTTACATTAACATTAGGCTTCATCACTTCCTTGCCTAGGAAATTCTGTAAAAGACTCGTTTTTCGAGCCACAGAGGCTCCATTGACCATAGATGCGATATGCCCTGCAATTCCACGAGCCGTACGCGGATTAAAAATAACATCAACGCTCCCAGTCGCCGCACGAACTGCCCCCAAACGTCGAACAGCACCAAGCCCTGCATTCTTTCCCACAGTTTCTGCTGCCTCTAAATCAGAAAAATGTAAGGCTGTTGTATAATCATAATCCCGCTCCATCTGTGTTCCTTCACCTGCAAGAGCACTACAAGAACGTGAAAAACAACTTGAGCGATAGGCTCCACAAAAACCATCGCTGGTCACAAGAATAAACCCACTACGGCCATAAGCTGTTGCAGCGCCACCAGAATTGCTTACACCTTTAACATCAAGAGCTGCTGCCTCCGTTTTTAAAGCATCTTCTGTTAAAAAATGACTGCTGGGTACAAAATCATCAAAAAGATCAAGATCTTTAGGATACTTAACCAAACACTCTTTATCTGCCAAACCTTCAAATAAACTATCGGGAGAAGCTTTAGCCATCGCAACAGCACGTTCCGCAAGTTCTTGCGGATAAGATCCTAAATTAGCAGAAACACTTGCTACTTTTTTTCCAACAAAAACCCTTAGAGTAAAATCATTGCTCTCTGCTGCTTCTGTCGATTCGACTTTCCCAAAACGAACTGATACACTGGTAGAATGAGCATGAACAATAACAGCATCAGCAGCATCTGCACCAGAACGCTTTGCTGCTTCAACCAGCGAAACAGCTTTCTCAATCTGGTTTTTATCAGTCATTATAGACTCCCTAAAATATTTTATTATTTACATTGATAAGCATTCTGACAAATTTATACAAATCAGAATATAACTCTTGTGTATTGATTCATAAGATTATGCACATTCATGCATTCTTTTTCTTTTAATGCATTAAATCATTTTCCTTTTAGCTTCTTTATGAAAAGACGTAATATGCCGTATATGCCGTAAAATCTCTTTAGTTTCAAGATTTCTCATGGGCCCTTATCATTTTAGGAGCCAAATCTCCACTGACAATCAAATCAACAGAACAATTGGCAATTAACAAAAGTCTTAGCAATAACACTTGAATTTAAGCCAAAGTCCTCAAAAATTCGAAAAGCATAAAATGATCTAAATCACAGGTCTTCCTTCCTCTGGGTAGTAAAAAACTTACCTCATATCTTTCCTATAGCATTCTTTAATTTCCAAGAAATAATCAAGAAAATGCCTTATATTTGTATACACTTCTTTGCTTCTATAAACTCTCTCATAATGAGACGGCACTCTTGTAAATGAAACAAAACTTAAACAGAGTAAAAAATATTTCCTTCCATTATGGTTTCAACAAAATGAGCAGTCATAAACTTCTTTACCCTAATGGACGTAATATCATAAAGAACTCATTTTTTATATTTAAAAGTAATCAAGAAATTATCTTGTAATCTTTCAATAAAATTAACAGTTTGATTTATACTTATAATTTATTGTTTTGTAATTTGTATAAAAAAGCCTAATAGCATAAAATTCTCTTTGTTTCGAACCTATTCATGTTGAGTCAATCACAACTATTTGCGAGCAAATCATAAGTAAGGAGCGTATGAATGAAAACCATTTAAGAAGAAATCAAAATGTCTCTTATGAAGGTTTTAAATGCAAAAGCTATCGCAACATTAGAAACCAGCAAATATCATGACGATATGGGCCTACATCATAAGAGAAGCAATGAGCTTCTGAAACTTTCTCATTTTCAACGAAGAGAGCATCTTATAAGCTTTTATATATAAAAAATTCAATGAATTTCATAAGATTTTTAGTGCAAAATTAATCCCGTAAGATGCTTTGACACGATTTCAACAGCTAACTAAAACCAAATCATAGCTCATCAATTTGCTATATACTCATAACTGATTTCATTCTAACAAGGCTAAGAGTTCTGCACCTTTTTTAAGGTATTAACTTCTTTATAAATGTACCCCCTTACAAAATGCTTTTGTTTTCAGTAAGAGCACGTCTACTCATTTCAATCATTGCATCCCGAAGATGTAACTTAATTTTTGATCCAATAATCATTCCAAATAAAGGAGCAAGTAAACCAGACATGATTACAGTATGACGAATTTTGTTATTTGAAGAACCAGTTTTTGTTGAACAAATATATTCATGATTAAAACTCATACGTGTAAAAGGAAGTTTAGCATAATCAGAAAAACAAACATTTTTTATAACTTTATCAAGTGTAAAAGTTACTGTAGGTCCTTTTTTAGGTTTCATTTGGCCTACAGCTCCTACTTTAAAAGCACCAAAAAGTTCTACCCACTCAAGTTCACTATCCCAGCAAGGCCATGATGCCACATCTTCCCATATAGCCCAAATTTGCTCAGCACTTGCTTCTGTACTAATCTCTTCACTATATATCCAATTAAACACGATAATCTCCCCTTTTTTACAAATTACTTATCTTTAGTGATAAAGAATAATATAAAAAAGTATCCTTAAAGCTGCACAACGATAAGATACTTAATACTCTCAGATTTACTTAATATGTAATGATTAAATCAACAAGGGATACTACTAAACTAAACACACAAATATTCAGGATAAATGAACAATATTTTCAATACTAAACAAAATATCTTTTTTAAATTTATACAATAACAAAAATAGACGTTACGCATCATATAAGATATAAATCCAGACTGCATAGCTTAAAGCTTTCAACTGCTGATGAAATGTGATGATTAAGGTATAGCAGAAAAAATTAGACAAAAAAGATCATAACTATTATCGAGGAATATATATCCTATTGGAGAAAAAACATCCTTCTATAGTAAAGCTAATAAAAATTCATCAATTCCTTTAACATTAGAATCTTTTATTGATTTTCTGCTTAACCTTTTAAAAACCATATAAAATGAAGAAAACTGTGTAAAAGCATTTTTTCATCCTATCAGATAAACACAAGAACTTTCTCAAGATGTAAGCGATCGTAATTTATAGAGACGTATTGCTGTTTCACCATAAAAACGCTCATCATCTAGATAAAAGACGTCAGGTAAATGAATCATTGTATCTTTCTTTTCTTCAAGTATGAAGAGTGTATCAGCTTTTGCCCACCCTCCTCGCAAAACTTCTACAAAAGCACGTTCACCTAAACAATGGCTATAGGGAGGATCAGCGCAGATAACATCAAATGGCAGCATTGTTCCAATATTACCAAGTTTGGTTGCATCTCGACGCAAAATCCGCCCTATTGACTGTAATTCAAAGGCTTCGATATTTTTTTGAATTACCCCACGCCCCTCAACCGAGTTTTCAACAAAAACAGCAGCCTTTGCTCCACGTGAAAGTGCTTCGATGCCTAAAGCACCAGTCCCAGCAAAAAGATCAAGAATGCGTTTATTGGTCCAAAATTGTTCTTCACGGCTAGAAAGAATATTAAAAAGGCTTTCACGTGTACGATCACTCGTTGGGCGAATCGACTGATTAACAGGCGAAAACAAAACACGCCCAGCAAATTTACCGCCTATGATCCGCACGTGGACCTCCAAATCGCTTCGAAGTTTTTGCACCGTCCCTATGTGGTTTAGATTTTTTCATAGCACCACCAAACGATTTTACCTTTTTCTTTCTCTCAAAAGAATGCTCATCATGACCACCTTTTATCATTTTCTCTTTATCCTTTAAAAAGCGATCTTTCTTACCAAAGGGATGCGTCTCTTCATAAGATATTTTGCCATGTTTTTGAACAAAACTTTCTCTCTTCTCTTTGTATGACGGATTTTCTTTTAGTTTTTCCTTGCTTCGATGAAATGATTTTCTACCATCCAAATCGCTCTTATGACCATGCGATTTCTCCTCACTATAAGAAGGCTTTCTACGTGCACTTTGCGGACGTGCACCAGGAGCCATCCAAACATTAGCACGGCGAGAACGCGGTAGAAAACGCTCTGCTTTTCCTTCTTCACTTTTCTCCTTCTTTACATTCTCGTGAGACTTTGTACTTAATCGTGCGCGACTATGTTCAACAGAACCATCTCTTGGTCGGCGTCGTATCGCCCTTTCACTTGAGAAAACCCAACCATCATTTGCAACAGAAAGATCTTTCTGACTTTGCTTTTCTGCAACAACTGCATAATTTGAAAATGGCTTAAGAATAGGAGCATCAAAATCTGCATTGGCTTGCATAATTAAACGCTCACCCAACTGATCTCGTAACATCCGCCCTTTTAACTCTTGCACGGCTCCTTCTTCTAAATCAGAGAGATGAAATGGACCATACGATACACGTATTAATCGATTAACTGATAATCCCAATGCCCCTAAAACATTCTTTATTTCACGATTTTTTCCTTCTCGCAAAGCGACAGAAAGCCATACATTCGACCCTTGTTCGCGTTCAATTGATGCTTCAATCGAACCATAAAAAATACCATTAATTGCAATACCATTTTTAAGGTTATCCAGCGCACTCTGTTTTACTCTTCCATGAGCACGGACGCGATATTTGCGGACCCACCCCGTTACAGGAAGCTCTAATACACGCGCTAAGCCACCATCATTGGTTAAAAGCAAAAGCCCTTCCGTGTTAATGTCAAGCCTTCCAACAGAAAGAACACGCGGCATTCCTTTTGGTAAATTACTAAATACTGTAGATCTGCCTTCAGGATCACGGTTCGTGGTGACAAGACCTGCTGGCTTATGGTAAAGCCATAAACGCGTTCGTTCTATAGGAGGTAAAGGTTTGCCATCAACTATAATAACATCAGAGCGGCTAACATTAAAAGCAGGCGTTGTCACGACTTTACCATTCACAGAAATACGACCTGCAACAATCATCATTTCTGCATCTCGACGCGAAGCAATACCAGCACGCGCTAACCTTTTAGCAATTCGTTCACTCTCATTATTTTCATTCATTTGCGTTTCAAACCAATCTTTGCAAGTATGTTCAGAAAATTATTCACATGCACCATACCGCTTATCCTGAAAAATGAAGTAGCATAATCATTTATCATTTTCTATCCTTTAACGACAATAATGTATCTGCCAACTTGCAAGTTTGTTTTAAACTCTTAAAAAAATAGAGGTATTCTTTTCATTATAAAAGCGTAATAAATTATTCATTCCATAGCATTCCTTATCGAGATAACCTTTAGATTTTCTATACCTTCAGTAGAAAGAATATTATGACCTTGACGCCCATGGAAATAGCCCTTTTAGAAGCGCAAGAGGCTGCAAAAAAAGATGAAGTTCCCGTAGGTGCTATCATTACACGTGGAAAAGCTATCATTGCACGCGCTGGTAACTTTATAAAATCTGCATATGACCCTACAGGACACGCAGAAATACGCGCAATCCGTATGGCTTGCGAAACATTGCAAAGCGAAAGGCTTCCTGATTGCGATCTTTATGTAACACTTGAACCTTGTGCTATGTGTGCCGCTGCCATTTCATTTGCACGCATACGACGTCTCTATTATGCAACAAATGATCCCAAAGGAGGTGCTATAGAAAATGGCCCACGTTTTTATCAGCAAACAACCTGCCATCACAAACCTGAAATTTATTCTGGTTTCAAGGAAAAAGAAGCAGCTCAATTACTTAAAGACTTTTTTGTACAAAAGCGATACTAAAAATAATTCTTCTTCCATAACTTTCACTCTTTAAAAACTATCCTACTTCTCAAAAAAGACTGTTAATTCTTCTGATATATATATAGCAAAAGCTATTTCGAAGCATTTTTTCTCTCTTTTAATTCTGCATATTGTTTCTATTAGATGATACATTCATTCAAAAGAATAATTCATTATTTTGTATATAAAATATAAAGTCCAAAATATCGTAGATATACTCTCATTTCAAATTACATTGAAACAGTAAAAATCTCTTTCTTGCACATCATAAGCGGAATTATCGTCTGGATAAAGAACGTTTTAGAAAAGACTAAAAATGTCTCTTATGAAAGCTCTCAAATGCAAGAATTATCGCAACATTGGAGTCTGTAAAATGAAATGATGGTATCCACTTTCTCCTTCCTAAGCATAAAGTATTGGAGCACAATAGATTTTACGTTATACTATCCACATGAGCAATGTTGTAAAATGAGCTTGAGAAATGTTTCGTGTTAAGGAAACGCATAAGGAATCTCTCGATGCTGTTGTCATATTGCTATTTCATGAGAATACCCCCTCCTACAGCAGCATTATAACTGCGCGCGAATGAGAGCTTGGTATCATAAGTAATTGGAAAAATACTTTACTTTAAATGTTTTGTCTTTTCCCTATCGACCAATAGGTGCGGTTTTTGCCGGTTGGCGATAACTTAAAGGTGGTTCAGTGAGATAGCGACGGTATTTTGAACTTCCAACTTGTGCTCTCTGACGACGTAAATATTCTTGTCGTTGCTTCGCATTCAACTGTGAAGGATTTTCTGAACCAACGCCATTAACTGACGATCCTTTGTGAGGAAAAGGTGTATTTCCTTGATGCTTCTTCGATGCTGCCATTTCATTGACAGATCTATCTTGTTGTGGTACCGGCAAAAATCTGCGTGAACTAGGGCTTGGTATTACAAGTTTTGGATGAGGTTTCATAACAATCTGGCTGCTGTTATTTGTTGGTGTTAATGAAGTGATATTAGCAACATCTTCAAAAAACTGTATTGAAACTGGTTTATTGGTACCATAGGTAGGAGCGGATAAATTGCATCCCGTTAAAACAAAGCACATCCCTAAAATTCCTATTGGAAATATTTTTATTTCACGTTTTCTCACTGCCTATTCCATTTCCTAGGTGTATGGCTGATTAATATTCCCGTTATTTATGAGAGAACGGTCCATACACAAATTTCCCCCCTGCAGATAAAACAACGGAATTTTTTTCGTACCACAAAAAACTATATTCATCAATATGAGAAATTTACTTGCATTTCTTTCCTTTGATCTAAAACTTTAAATCTTGCCAAGAATCTGCAATTCCCGCAAAGCAGCTGCATCACGAGCAGATACATCCGGATAAGCTGGATCACTTCCAACATCTTGTGTATAACGCCATGATCGAGCACATTTTTTTCCTAATGCCTTCTCTGGATATACACCAACACCTTCAACATCATTCAAAGTAAAAGCATCAGAAGGTATTGTGTCCTGCCTAATTGTGAGTGCACTGGTAATACAGATCTCCGCCATATCCACATTTTCTAATGCCTCTCGTAAAACCAGATTGGAAATAAAAACAATAGGCGCAGCCTCCAAAGAGGATCCAATACGCTTATTAGCACGTTCAAGCTCTAAAGCACCTGTCACAACTTTACGGACCTGCCGAATTTTTTTCCAACGCTCAGCCAAAGATTGGTTTTGCCATTCTTCTGGTACAGAGCGAAATTGTTCCAAATGCACCGATTGGCTTTCTGGATAACGCTCTAACCAAGCTTCCTCCATAGTAAAAGGCAACATTGGAGCAAGCCATGTGACCATACGCTCAAAAATCTCACGGACAACCTGCAAGGAGGCCTTGCGTTTTTTTGATGAAGGCGCATCACAATAAAGAGAATCCTTGCGGATATCAAAATAAAATGCCGATAACTCAATGATTGAAAAATCCAATAATGCACGCATAATCTTTTTAAAATCAAATTCATCGTAAGCGCGATTAATCAACTGATCAAGTTCAAAAAGCCTATGCAATATAAATTTTTCAAGATCCGGCAGTACACCATAAGATACTTCTTCTCCATCATCATGTGCTAAAGTTCCTAGCATCCAACGAATTGCATTGCGTAGTTTACGATATGAATCCACATTTGTTTGAAGTATTTTTTTGCCTAAACGCTGATCTTCCCAATAATCGGTTGTCATAACCCAGAGACGAAAAATATCAGCTCCAGATGTTTTAATGATCTCTTGCGGAACAACCGTATTGCCTAAAGATTTAGACATTTTTTTACCATTCTCATCCAAAGTAAAACCGTGTGTGATCACGGCCTTATAGGGAGAACAAGCACGCGTACCACAGCTTTCCAAAAGAGAAGATTGGAACCATCCGCGATGTTGATCTGAACCTTCAAAATAAACATCAGCAGGCCATTTCAAATCAGCCCGATCTTCTAACACAAAGCTATGGCTGGCTCCAGAATCAAACCAAACATCCAAAATATCATAAACCTGTACCCAAGGCTCATGTGCACGCTCACCTAAAAAACGTTCACGTGCTCCTTCAGCAAACCATGCATCTGCCCCTTCTGCTTCAAAAGCCCGTAAAATACGCTCGTTCACACCTTCATCTTTTAGAATAACACCATCCTCATTCGCAAAAATACAAATAGGAACACCCCAAGAACGCTGACGAGAAAGAACCCAATCAGGACGATCTTCTATCATAGAAGCTAGGCGGTTTTGTCCAGAAGACGGCACAAAACGCGTTTTTGAAACAGCTTCCAAAGCCCGACTACGTAAAGTTGAACCATCCCCAAAATCTTTATCCATTGAAATAAACCATTGTGGTGTATTGCGAAAAATAACCGGTTTTTTTGAACGCCAACTATGGGGATAGGAATGCTTTAAACGCCCCCGTGCAAACAATCGATCTGCTTTAATTAAAGCGTTAATGACCTCTTTATTGGCATCACCCATTTTTCCATTATCATCAATAACACGTGCAGGTCCTCCTTCACGATCTGGTCCTAAACCTGGAACATCTTTCGTATAGAACCCTGCATCATCAACAGGAAACGGTATAGATGAATCAATCCCCGCTTGCTCCAGTAAGGACTTATAATCATTCCAAATTTCAAAGTCCTCACGCCCATGGCTTGGTGCTGTATGGACAAAACCTGTACCAGCACTCTCTGTTACGTGCGAACCATCAAGCAATGGAATTTTAAAGTTATACCACCCAGCCAAACCTTTGAGTGGATGAGAAAGAACAAGAGCTTTCAACTCTTCAGAAGAAATAACACGCAAACGCTTCAAAACAAGTTTGGCTTTTTCTCCACAACTCATCGCTAAAGCGTCTGCAAAGAGAAGCTTTTCTCCCACTTGAGGACCAAAATCATTTTCAGCACTTTCAACTTCGTAAATACTATAAGAAATTTGCGAAGAATAACTCACTGCACGATTGCTTGGAATTGTCCACGGTGTTGTTGTCCAAATGACGACATAAGCACCATATAAATCATCAGAATTTGCTTCAAAGACAGGAAACTTAACCCAAAGCACCTCTGATTCATGATCATGATATTCAATCTCAGCCTCTGCCAAAGCCGTACGCTCTACAACAGACCACATCACCGGCTTGGAACCACGATAAATCTGATCTAACATAGCAAATTTTATCAATTCACTGGCAATGTGTGCTTCTGCATGAAAAGCCATTGTAGTATAAGGCGCGTTAAAATCTCCCACAACACCAAGGCGTTTAAATTCTTCACTTTGAACGGTTACCCAATGCTGTGCAAATTCACGGCATTCTTTACGAAACTCGTTAAGAGGTACCTCATCCTTATTTTTTCCTTGTGCTCGATATTTTTCTTCAATTTTCCATTCAATTGGAAGCCCATGGCAATCCCAACCAGGTACATAATTTGCATTAAAACCGCGCATTTGGAATGAACGGACAACCACATCCTTTAGAACTTTGTTTAAGGCATGCCCAATATGAATATGACCATTTGCATAAGGTGGACCATCATGAAGAATATAAAATGGACGATCTTTTGCTTGTTGGCGCAATTGCGCATAAAGCCCCATATCTTCCCAACGCGCCATCAATTCAAGCTCTTTTTGCGGAAGCCCTGCACGCATAGGAAAATTTGTCTGTGGGAGATAAAGAGTTTTTGAATAATCTATTGTTTCATTTTTCACAGCCATTGTGAAATATTCCTGTCCACTTTTACGATTTCATTTTTGCATAACTTCCCTGAACCCTGCAACTCTGGTTTTTATCTATAGGGAAAGCGGAGCTTATCATTCGTATTAAGCAGCGATCAGGAAAATATATCATCACAATCTATGGGCTTTATCATGAAATTCACAAGAAAAGAAACCAAAAATTGATCTTTTAAAAATAAAGGCTCCACTAATAGTGGAGCCTTTTAGAAATTTACTCTTTTAAAAATTAGAATTTATAAGCTACACCAACACGGAAATCATTGGTTTTGTAGTTAACTTCAAGTTTTTCCTTTGCAAATTTCTTTTTACCAAAATCAGAGTAACGATATTCTGCACGTACAATCACATTATCCAAAACCGAGAAATCAACGCCACCACCAAGTGTGTAACCAATCATGGTTTTTGTTTCATCAGATAAGTTCTTAGAAGAAACGACTCTTCCATCCTCATCCTTAACGAATATTGATACAGTGTCTTGGAACTGCCCATAAGCAATACCGCCAGCAAGATAAGGCATAAAGCGATCAGCAGCAAAACCAATACGTACCCGTGTAGCACCACCCCAATTTTGTTTGAAAGTATGATTTAAAGTTTCAACTTCATCCTCTTGATCAAGACCAAGTTCAGAAGCCATCTTTTTTATTTGTTCTATAGCATATATACTGGAATCGTTCTTATCCACCGCTTGTGTACTTTGTGCAGCGTGTCCAGACATATTCTGTCCACCATGAGAACGAGAAGCATGTGGATTAGTACCATTCGGATGAGCACCAGAGCTACGCCCACCTGCATGAGGTGCACCATGCGAATTAGCATTTCCGCTACCATGGGAAGAACTATGATGACCTCCGTTTTGGGCTCCGCTTGTTCCATTGGAATATTTTGCTGAATCAGAGGTTGACCCTGATCTCGCGAGTACAAGTGATGAACTCGGTACTGTTTTTTCTGCTGATGGTTGTGATACAGATTGTACCGGTGTAGGTGCTTTTACTGCTGGCTGTACTTCTGGTGTTGTTACAGTAGGTTTTACTGGTGCAGGCACTACTGATACAGTAGCTGATCGCGATGCTGACTGCACTGATGTTCCTGCTCCTGTTGTAAGGGATGTCGATTTAGGTGCAGCTGGTTGTGATCTACCTACCGATGCCCCTCCTGTATCTGATCTTCCTGATGAGGACGATGGCAATTGCACTGATTTTGTCCCTGTACTGGAGAGTGTTAGTTTAGATGTATCAGCTGCTTGTATTCTCTCCTTTAATACTGTCGTTGTAGTCGTTCCTGCTTGTGGTTTTGTTACTTGATTAGCGGAAACTGCTTGTACTCCTGACGATTCAGATGTTAACGTTTTTGATGGTAGAGTTGACACTACTGGCGTTTTTGTTGAATTAACATCGCCTGTTTGTTTGGATTGCACTGCTTCTGAGGCTGCTGGTGCAAGTTTTCCTGACGCAGATCCTGTTGCTGGCGTCCCTACTACTGCAGCTCCTGCACCAGCAGGTGTTCCTGCACCTGCAGATCTTCCTGAAGCGGCTTTTGCTGCTTGCGTTTGTGCCTGTGTTCCTATTGCTTCTTGTGTTGGTTGAAGCGTTGGTAGGCTTGCTGATCTGCGGGATCTTACGACTGCATTTTCTACTGTAGTGTTATCAGCCGCACCTATGGTAATGGTCTTTGTGTGTTTTTTTCCAGATATCATTAAATCCGTATCGATGCCAAAAATAAAGTTATCACCGAGATCAATATTAGAACCTGCATAAAAACCACCTACAAAACCTGAAAGTTTAGGAGAGAACTCTTTATCCAGTGGTAAACTCTTTTCTTGACCAACAAGAGCCACATCAGCTTTGCTCGAAAAACCACCAGCTTGGACACCTAAATAAAGACCTGTCCATGAAAAAGTAGGTGCAACAATGGTAGAAGTAGTCGATGATGCTGGCTGATGAGGAATCATAACATCAGCAGCTAGTGCTGTAGACGCTGAAATTAAAGAAAAAATAGACGCTGTTATTAAACGTTTTGTATTCATAAAATCTCTCCAAATATCCAAAATGAAATTCATATAGAGCATCTTTTCTGAAATATCTGTAGCAAAAATGACACACTCACAAAAAAATAAAGATTTTTTGAAAATAAGGCTTCTTAAACTTTTAATTTTGCATTCAATGAGAATTTGTAAACTAAATCACACTAGAATTATGTGTCTTAAAGTTGGATTCATTTTCATTAAATTTTCGTATAACTGTTAATGATAATATTCTTTTATAAATTTCTTTTTACCGAAATCTGAATAACAGTATTCTGCACGCAATAAACTATCATCTGTTATTGCAAAATTAATGCCCGCGCAAACAGTGAAATCAAATATTGTCTTTTTTAAAACCAAGCGCCATCAAAGTTTCATCTATTTATCAGCATGATCTACTTTTAGTACTTTAGCAATAGTATTTTGTATCTAAAATTCAGAAAACAAAGAACTTATTCAAACACTCGCAAAAAAACTTTTAGATTCTTTGCATAAGCATCTTCATCACGCCACATCACTTTGATTTATAATGATAACTTATTGTTTTCATATTGAATGAAAAAACTAATACTGTAGGATTCTCTCATTTCAAATCTGCTTATCTTGAATCAATCAAAACCACTTACTTGCACACCACAAGCGGGGTTGATGTGTGGGTAAAAATTGTACAAGAAAGGAGTAAAAATGGTTCTTATGAATCGTCTTAATGCA
>NZ_JBHIRG010000015.1:25376-34048 GCF_042196965.1 Bartonella sp. AA83SXKL | reverse complement strand
TTTTTTTTAATAAAATGCCCAAAACAATACCAATAAAATATTGAACAAAAAATCCTATTTCAAGACATTATTGGCAAAATCTGCCTTCATAAAAATAAAACATGAAAACAGCAAGGAGTTCAAAGAGAGCATGGCGCCTTTAAAGTAAAATATAGCACCCCATTGCAATGCATAAAAATAGGAAGTTGCCTAGGAATGAGTTAATCACAATAACGCTTGTTTTATGCTACTTTAATAGAGAAAATTTTCTGCGCAGATACGATTTATAAAGACATTGCTGTATAAAGAGAATCGCATGATCTGTAATTTGTAAAAAGAATCAAATTCCTGTAGAAGCATGCTAAGCTATCTAGCTAGCTTTCTTTATTTAATATTGAAAAGTACTCTTTTAAATCTATGTGGGATAACGAACAACAAAAAAACGATCCTGGACAAGACCCTGCTCTTGTCGTCAAGCGCTTGCGGCCTGCGCGCCGACAGGTCTCTGCTCGTTGGCTTACGGGAACCATTCTGACAGGAATCATTTCCTGCATTCTTATGGGGATTGCACTTTTTACGGCTCTTGATGAACAACAGCGATTGGTAACACCGCCACAATGGTTTACGCAAGAAAACCTATCAGAATCACAAGACCCTGAGGCCAATGGCTATAAAGGTGATCGTATTTCTCCCACCCATGCACGGCAAAGCTTTGACAGAAAACGTCAATTTGAACTATCGATTCTACAAAAAAAAGGCGATGAAAAAGTCATTCAAACACAACATTTTGAATGGATTCGTATGGCTTTAGCCGAAAATCGCCCCCAGAAATATAGTTATCCAAAATTTGATTCTTTAAGCATTCTTGCCAGTGATTCTAAAAATCAAAATATCGCACCACAAGAAGATTCTGGGCAGATTTACGGTGCAAAGGTTGAAACAAAACTCACCTTACGCAGCTATGATTTTAAGGTAAATCAATTCGATTTTGATGACAGCGACACATTGACAGATGAAGAGGCACAACAAGAAGTGCAAAAAGCTGGATTTACTTTAGAAAAGAGCTCTGAACTTCTTTCAGTTCTCACATTGATTGATCCTTTAAAATTAGAAGATGTATCCTCCCCTTCCCAAGGCACAGAATCCCCTGAAGTTCGAATCGTTCAAGAAAATGTAACCGTTTCTCCTCAAAGTCACCGTATCGATCTGACGAAAAACTATGTTGAAGATATTATTCCTATTCGTAAAAAACAAACGATAGCCGATGCTTTCAAAAAAACCAGTTATACAAAAAAGCAAATTGACCAGGTTGTAAAAACGCTAGAAAAAATAAGCCTTTCCGATTCCCTTAAAGAGGGAAGCCTTTTACGCATTGGTATCGTGACACAAGCTGGTGAAGAAGATCATCTCGTACGCGCAAGTATCTATCAAGGGATGCATCATATTCTCACCATTGCCCTGAATGATAAAGGCCAATTCATTGAAAGCACAGAGCCTAAAATGTCTAAAGCACTTAAAACGGCTTTTCAAAATGGTATTCCGCATTCTTATATCAATAGTGCGCAATTACCAACGGCTTATGATGCACTCTATAGTGCTTTGCTAAGCCATAATATATCACAATCTCTCTCTCATCGTCTTATTCGTCTGCTAGCCACCAATATTGACATGAAAAGTCTGATAACACCCAATGATCAGATCGAAATATTTTATGCTGTACCACAAAGCGATAAAGAAAACCAAAATGGCAAAAAGAACTTGAAAGCAAAGGAAGCATCCCAAAACACTGATCCAGAAATTCGTTATATTAGCGCAACTTTTGGAAATACAACTTATAAATATTACCGTTATCAATTAAAAGATGGAAGCGTTGATTATTATGATTCTGAAGGGAGGAGTTCAAAGCCTTTCTTGCTGCGCAAACCCACACCAAATGGGATTTTTGGCTCCCCCTTTGGTCCACGCAAACATCCTATTTTAGGCTATGTTCGCATGCATACGGGAGTTGATTGGGTTGCTCCTAAAGGATCACCCATTATTGCTGTAGGAGATGGTATTGTCACAAGAGTAGGTGTAACAGGTGGCTATGGAAATCACACGGAAATTCAACATGCCAATGGATATGTCAGCAGTTATTCACACCAAAGCCGTTATGCACCAGACATCAAACCAGGCGTGAAAGTACGACAAGGACAAATCATTGGGTATGTTGGAACAACAGGAATGGCAACCGGTCCCCATTGTCATTTTGAAATCATTGTCAATGGCGTCAAAGTTGATCCCATGCGCATCCGTATACCGGATAGCAAAGCCTTAACAAATCAAGACCTACAAACATTCCTACAAGAAAAAAACAATATTGATGCCTTGATCAACAGCCCGATAACACCCTCCGAAGAAACTTAAAGCATAAAAGCATCTGCATTTTTACGACTCAAAACATCTAAAAATATGCTTTAGCGCTTATTTTTCTTAAAGAGATTTCCGCACTTTAAATATCTATAAAGAATTTGCCGAAATATGCCACCACCCAAGGTCGCATAACAATGATTAAAAATAAAACGCCCTCCCCTTTTCAGGTTTACGCACAATAGAAAAGTGTAAAATATGAAACCAAAAAAGGCTAACTCTTTATTGTTTATTTTATCAAAACGATAGCCCGTCCTTATTTGCCATGCAATAAAATCTCAAATCAAAGGTGAGTTTTTCTAAAGAACGAAGATTCTAAAATCCATATCATTCTATAAACAACCCGACTTTTTGTTGAAGAGATTTCACCTGTTGAATGCTTATGCTGTTCATAGCCCTAAAGGACAGTGTTTCATAAACTTTATGAGCAAGTTATCCTTAAGAATATTCGTTACACACTTTTACAAAAACACCACATATTTAAAGTTTTACATGCCTTACAAAAAATAACAAAATTTGAAAAAACAATCTCTTCACAAAGAAATAGAGCTTACTAATATAAGTATTATCGGTTTAAAGGAGCTTTTATTCAAAATAAATTTAAATTTTAACTCAAGTACTTCAAAGCTATAAAGCATACAACAACAGGAGAATTTTGAAAGCCGATAATCGGAGTCAGCAAAGCAAAAAACAAAGAGACCAAAAGATAAAGAAGCAATGTTGCTTCTCTTGAAGACAATTGACAATCTGATATGAATGGTGCTGTGTTCGCGTCATCTAAGTTATATTTTTTCTCATTTTTATTAAAACGAACAAGCAGAGAGTAAAGAATTTATCTCTTAAAAAAATCAGTCAGAGCTTTTTTTTGAACTATTCATGCTAAGTTTTGGCAAAGGAATGATAATCTTTGTGCCTCCTAAAGCAGAAGTTTCAAACAGAGGTTTCTCACCAAATTGCATACAGAGCTGTTCCACGACCACACGACCAAGTCCTGTTTTTTGTTCTAAAGTTTGGCTTTTCATTCCCACGCCATCATCTTCTACAATGAGCATCAATTGTCCATCTTTCTGGGGACCAAAAGAAATATAAATATGACCCGACCGTTGATCAGGAAAGGCATGTTTTAAGGAATTTGTCAGCAGTTCACCAAGGATAATTCCAAGTGTTGTCGCATCTCTTGAAGACAGGCGACAATCTTTAAAGTTTGTGTGAATGGCGATGTTTTCACGCAATTCAAAAGGGACTGCCAATTCGACATCATGCACAACAGAACTGAGAAACTCTGCCAAAAAAGTCGTTTCCATATCATCACTTAAGCGCAAACGACGATGTGCTGTAGAAATTGTCTGAATACGATCACGTGCAGCTCCTAGAACAGCACGGACCTCTTCATTTTTGCTCCGGTTTAACTGGAGCCCCAGCAAAGAAGACACCGTCCCAAGAGAATTGCCAATGCGATGGCTTGCATCCTGCAATAATATTTCAACCCGTTGGCGTTCTTTTTCAGCGTGATTGCGTGCTCTTTCTAATTCTTGTGTTCGTTCTTTCACGCGGGCTTCCAGAGCGATATTTTCGCTATGAAGCAGCAATTGATACAATTTTAAAGAGCGCACATCACGATGAAAACGATTAATAACAAAATAGGCAGAAATAAAAGTACTCACAACGGAAACAATAGCCGCCAATGTCAAAGCAGCCCGCATTAATGCGATACCCTCACGCTGTTTTTGTCGCACCACATCATCCCCATTAATAAAGCTTGTCATCAATTGAGCTAAACGTGCCACAGGAATCTTTGATACTTCAAAAGAGGCAGCATGAGAAGGTTGAGAGGGTTGTTCAGGAATCGCATCAAGAGCATGCATATGGGCATTCATAAAGGCTTTTCGTGCTTCAACCTCTTTTTTAAAAGCCGTAAACCATTCATCCCATTGTGGATGCGCATAAACAATAAGTGCGATATAATCGAGAATATCCCCTAACTCCCGCTCTGCATTTTCAAAACGTATTTTATCTTCCGCCTTGCGCGTTTTTGCATAGCTGCGATCAGCAACAGCCATATCAATCAAGCTAATAAGGACCAAATCAGCCTGTTCACGCAATTCTGAACTTGTATTCAACTGTGCAACTTCTCGATCAACAGCATTTGAAAGCAACATAATAAAAACCGATGCCAAAAGAGCCATAACAAGAGAAACAACAATCGCTACCCACCGCCAGCGTGATATCGTTGCATCAGAAGAAGGCATTTGAGGCATCAAATTTGTTTTTGTTGTCATAGAATGTCCATTGGCGAACTTGAAAGTCGTCATTTTTCAGCACAAAGGAAGGCAACCTTATGGAACATAAAACCTAAAGCCCGTGGGAAAGTTTATACAGGCTTTTCTTGTGTTCCTAAGGATACACGCCAAACACTCTGAATTTCCTCAGATACTGACTTTACTGTAATAGCTATAACGGGAATAAAAAAAACAAGGCTATCGATCATAATTATTATGCTTTTTTAGCCGTTAAATGAACACAATGTACTTCCAGCTGAATAAGAATCAGGACCATAATCAGACTCACCATCTACTTTAAGAAGTTCTTGTAATCGATTACGCGCCCTGCTCACACGGCTTTTAATGGTTCCAACAGCACAACCACAAATAGCCGCAGCATCTTCATAAGAAAATCCCGATGCGCCAATGAGAATAATGGCTTCTCTTTGATCGGCAGAAAGCAAATTTAAGGCTTTTTTGAAATCTTGCAAATCAAGTGATCCATATTGAGCAGGATGAACAGCGACATTTTGAGTAAACACGCCATCGGTATCTTGAACTTCTCTTCCCTTTTTACGCATTTGACTGTAAAATTCATTGCGCAAAATGGTAAAAAGCCAAGCTTTAAGATTGGTTCCCATCTCAAAACTATCTTGCTTAGCCCATGCCTTCATAACAGTATCTTGGACCAAATCTTCGGCTTTATCGTGCTTGCCACTTAAAGAAACAGCAAAAGCTCGTAAAGCCGGCAACACAGAAAGGAGTTCTTGTTTAAAATTTTTCGCGCACTTTGACATAAAGGATTCAAACCTTTTCCACATTGTTTAAGCCAAATTGCTCTGCGCGCTCCAACTTCTCTAAAAGCTCAAGCAAACACCGTGGCAGTGCTTCTTCTTGAATTTCCATGTAAAATTGACGTAACTTCCGTGCTATTTCGCTATTGACCCCGAGAAGATCATCTCCAACTCTAAATTGTGTGGTGAGATTTTTTTCATCACGGTCGTTCATTTTTCATCCCCCTAATCCATATATTACTAATAGCACCGCGAAGAATTTTTCGCCTTATGGTTGTAAATATAGCTGTCGGTAAAAAGTTCCATACAAATCAAGGAACTTTTTTATCTGTTGAGAATTTCAACCAACAAAATGCTTGAAAGGTCAAAGGAGTTATAAATTATGTCATTATCAACGCGCATTGCCCCGCATCTTCCCTATCTTCGGCGTTTTGCCCGCTCTGTCACCGGTAGCCAATCCTCTGGCGATGCTTATGTTTCAGCGATGTTGGAAGCACTCATTGCCGACATCTCCATTTTTCCCAAAGCATCCACTGACCGAATTGGTACCTATTGGCTTTTTTGCCATCTTTTTGACCAAACCACACCAAACATCCCTGAACCCCTGCCCCAATTTGGTCTTGAACAAAAAACCAGTGCCAAATTATCCTATCTCACGCCCCGTGCACGCCAAGCATTTTTGCTCATTGCCGTTGAAGGATTTCATGAACAAGAAGCCAGCGAAATCATGAATCTGGATACGAAAGAATTCCGTAAGCTGCTCAACCAAGCATCCATTGATATTTCTCAACAAATTGCCACTGAAGTAATGATTATTGAAGATGAACCTCTTATTGCGCTTGATATTGAGCAAATGGTAGAAAGCTTAGGTCATCATGTTGTAGGAATAGCGCGCACGCGTGATGAAGCTGTCATCATGTATCATAAGAAAAAACCACGGTTGATTTTGGCTGATATTCAATTAGCCGATAACAGTTCAGGTATTGACGCAGTCAATGAGATTTTGAAAAATGACCGTATACCGGTGATTTTCATCACGGCTTTTCCCGAAAGGCTACTGACCGGCGAGCGTCCAGAACCAACTTTTTTAGTGACCAAACCTTTTAACCCTGATATGGTGAAAGCACTTATTTCCCAAGCTTTATTTTTTCAAGAGAATGCTTCTAAAGCGGCTTAGAACAGAGTAACATCTTAAAATTATGATCGTTACGCCTCTTTCAAAGCCTCCCATGGATAGATCTCATATGAGTGCGCTCATGCAAGCGATTCGTGGTGCTGATATTTGTGTTCTCTATCAGGCAACAAATCTGGTTTATTTATGGGCTGAAAACTTGCCACACCATTTGCACCATAAATGGCGGGTTGGGTGTCGTGACAGCGACTTTTTTTCGCTTGACCTTGCAGACAATATGGAAACCATCAAACTGCAAGTTTTAGCCAGTGGCAAAATGCAAACTGTTGAAGCACGTTTTGAAGATACAAATAAACAAGAGATTTGGTACAAATTTTCTATTGATTGCCATCGTAATGATAACGGAGACATTATTGGGATTATCACCACCGGTGTTAATATTTCCGGTTTACGCCGCCGTGAACAAGTGCTTAAAATCCTTCTTCGCGAGGTCAGTCACCGTTCTAAAAATCTTCTAGCGATCATTCAAAGTATTGCCAGCCAAACCGCCCGCTATACTGAATCTCTTCAGGTTTTCTTACGCAAATTTCAAGGTCGTCTTCATTCTCTTTCTCATTCTCAAGATCTGATCACTGATTCTGATTGGCGTGGTGCTCAATTTCGCGAATTGGTCCAAACGCAGGCTTTAGGCTATTTTATGAAAGAAACAGAACGTTTTTCACTTGAAGGCGTAGATCCTTATCTTTTTCCCAATGCCGCTTTGCATATTGGTTTGGCTTTTCATGAACTGATTGTCAATTCTCTTTCTTTTGGAGCTCTTTCCCAAGAAAAAGGGAGCATCTGTGTACGCTGTGAAATCAAAACAAAACTGAATGGCAAAACACAACTTATCATCACTTGGCATGAAAATTTTGAATCCGGCATCCCTCCCACAAACAATAAAAAAGCCTGTTTTGGTAGTGCCGTTCTCGAAAAAATCGTTCCCATTTCCGTGAATGGTTCAGCTTCCCTCAAATTGACACAAGAAGGAATTGTCTATTGCCTCTCTGTTCCTGATACTTATTTTGATATTTTTTCTTAAAAGAGCATTTTAAACAATGAACAAGAGAAGTTTCCCCTTTTTTAGCAAAATGTCTCATCTGTTTATTAAGCACAAAGATATTTTCCAACCTCTTTAAACCAACCTCTATTGTCCCCCAATAGTTCCCCAAAACCTTAACGATGAGAACTGAAGGCCACATAAAATCCATTCCCGCTGTCAATCAACTTCCATCCCTCATATAACCGGCATATTTTAAAACAGAAACCAAAACGATATAGAGCAAACCGTTTCAGCTTTTATATGCAAAATAAAAGCGAGCCTATTACCCATCTCTTTTGTGTAATTTTTGCAATGCGTATATAATTTTATTTTGGCAGAATATGAAATTTCAAGGAGTAAAGCTAACATCCATCATCACTCTCCAGCTTTACGGGACTAAAGCATCCACGACAACAACAATTAACTGATGAAATTACACATTTTATGCTTTTATTTATCGCATTCTTTAATGGAGATATCCTCTTCAGGTACAATAGGACATCCTAAAACAGAATACACTTGTGTCCCTCCATTCACGCACTTTTTAATATTTCCTAGTGTATCCACGCTCATTTCAAAACAGTATCTGTAAATAAGATATAATAGCCCCCGTAAAGTGAACCATCAAAACCGCCCCTTGTTACCCCACATCCTTCTTTACCTTCATACCTCTTTTCACTTCATAAAAGTAGTAGCTGAGCATCATCATACTATTTGTCTCTCATGTTACAACAGCCATTGACCTTTGAGAGCCTCCATAAGAGGCATTTCAGTCTTTTTTCAAATATTACTCACCAACATAAAGCCCACACACAGCCTTTTATGACGTGCAAGCCAATGACATTGATTAATTCACTATAGAATAAAATCTCAAAGGGGAACTAGCATCTCAAAGGGGAACTAGCATCTCAAAGGGGAACTAGCATCTCAAAGGGGAACCCGCATCTCAAAGGGGAACCCGCATCTCAAAGGGGAACCCGCATCTCAAAGGGGAACCCGCATCTCAAAGGGGAACT
>NZ_JBHIRG010000015.1:0-25276 GCF_042196965.1 Bartonella sp. AA83SXKL | reverse complement strand
AGCATCTCAAAGGGGAACTAGCATCTCAAAGGGGAACTAGCATCTCAAAGGGGAACTAGCATCTCAAAGGGGAACTAGCATCTCAAAGGGGAACTAAAAAACTCTAAAACCGTTTAATAGTGAAGAAGCCCCTAAGCTGACAAATTGGAGTCCGCGCTGTCAACCTGTCATTTGGAAAATAATTGATGAATCCCCTTGTTTTTATCCTCTTATTAGTTTCATGTACAGATGATTTTAATAGTTGCTATTCGAACAATACAATGGTTAAAATCTATCCCACGGCTCAAGCTTGTGAACAGTCCATGGTCCCGTCCACAAAAAAGTTTGCACTTTATGGACAACAAATTTTTGCTCAATGTATAAACGTACACCCCAATTTACATCAACAAGAAGTAAACTTGATCTGGTCTGTAACAAACCATGGAAATTTCCTGCTTAAAAGCCAAAACGTAAAGGACAAGCTGTCTACAGTCCAGAAAGAAGATATTTTACCAACATCGCTTCCTCTTTTGCATTCTTCTTCCACAAACCTCTTGCACAAAAAACTTTAAAAGCATAAACCCATCAGATCTCAAAAAAATAATCAATGAAAGACATGATGGATAATAAGCGAATGCAACCTTCAAAAGACCATCACACAGAGCAAAATTCTCTGCCTCAAGATCTCCCTTTAGACCCTGCTGTAGAACGAGTAAGAAAAAAACTTATGGGTTTAATGATTATTTCCGTTTTAATAACGCTTTTCCTTATTCTAACCGTACTGTTTTTAATTGTTTATAAAGTGATAACAACCGGATCAGCGCCAAAACAAACAGAGCTATCTTCCTCTCTCAGCAAAAACCCACACGTTATCCATCATACGCTCTCTCTACCGGAAAAAACACAGATTTTGTCGCAAAGCCTCTCAGAACACAATATTGTACTGAAAGTTTTAACCCCTGATGGACAAACAAAATTTATGATTTACAATTATCACACCGGTGCACTTGTCTCCATTCTTTCTATTGAAACAACAAAAGAGAGAACGAAGATAATGCCTCATTAAGCAAACTAACATCAATAAGCGCTGACATAGCATCCTTGAAGGTTTAAACATTTTCTGCAAGCCGGCATTATCACACGCTTTGCCAGCGCGTGGGTGTTGCTGACAATCCTTGGCGCTAGAGAGAGAGTTCATAAGAGCCATTTTTATTCCTTTCTTATACAAATTTATCCACACGGGCGACGGCGCGTTTTTTACTGTATCCCCTCACTTAAATCTTGGAAAAGAAGCAACCTTTCTGTCAACGCATTCCCATTTTTAAGAAAACTGACATCACTTGGGAAAAGCTAATAAACGTGCAAGAAATACCTCTTCTTGAGTGTAAAAATTCAACATATTAATTTATAGTGATGATTTATTTTGCATGTCAAACGAGAATCTCAAATACTGTAAGATTCTCTCATCTCAAATCTATTTATGATGAAGCTCATCAAAATCATTTCCTCACATATCCTAGCAAGGAAATCGATGAATAAAATACCTCTTATGAATGATCCGCTATCAAAAGAAGAACTGTTGCAACATTGAAAATTAAAGCAATAACGCCCAGCTTACATCTTTTATTAAGCAAAGATAACCGATGGATTTCACATGATAGAATTCATGAACACCAGCGCGAAATGGGCATGAATACATTGAATATAAGTGTGAATTAAATAAAACAACGACATTGCGTTCTTCATAAAAGAACTGCCTCTTAAAATACACGGATGTGGTTTTCTCTATATCCCCTTACTTAAATCTCAGCAAAGAGGCAATCTTTTCTGTCAACAGCCTTCGTTAAGTTTCTGATACAGCCCCATGAAAACTCAAGGAAAGCGCAAGAAGCTTCTTGAGCATATTATAATTTATTATCATGATGCCAATAACATCACCACACAAGCGGGCTTACACAGCACCCTTCAGGTTTAAACATTTTCCTCTGCCTCAAGATTGACCACTCGGCGACGGCGTGGTTTTCTCTGTATCCCCTCACCTAATCCAGGCAAAGAAGAATCCTCTTTTGTTGCTGTTTTTGTTGCTGTTGATGCATCTCCATTGCTAGAGTTTTCTGCTGTTGTAAGTGAAAGCTCAAGAGATGATTCATCTTGAGTCCGTACAGTACGTCGACGAGGAGAACGACGTATTTTTTTGACAGGTTCAACATTTTTCTCAGAGAGGCAGTGCTCTTGATCTGTTTTTTCATCCGATAGAGCCTCTAAAGCGTTTTCTCGCGCATCCCCATTTTGCGCTTTATCATATTGGCCATTGCCATTTTTTTGCGACGACATTTGTAATACATCTGTATCACCCTCGACAGCATCCTTTTTTTCACCATCAAGATTTATTTCACCGCATTCTTGCCCATTGTTTTCATCACGATTTTCGTTTTCATCACCACGATTTTCATCACGCCGAACCGATTGAGACATTTGCCCAGTTGCTGCTAAAATAATACGCAAATAGTGCTCGGCATGTTGTAAATAATTTTCCGACATAACACGATCGCCTGCACCTTGTGCATCACGCGCAAGACTTATGTATTTATCGGCAATTTGCTGAGCATTCCCGCGAATTTTAACATCCGGACCGCTACTTTCATAATTGCGAGACAACGGATTAGGACCGCGACGATTATTATTGTTATTACCATTATTGTTATTATTGCGACCGCGTACCCGTCTATTTTGTTGTGGCCTCATCTTTATCCCTTTTTGGAGTGTTTGTCTTATGTGTGTCTTAATTGACGCTTCCTCATTGCATTATCTTTTGATAATGCTGATCATGTTTAACATACGATTATCAAGCTATCCGCGTTTATTTCACTCAAACGAACCCTACTGATATTGATAAAAGCATATATTTTCTTGAAAATCACAAAACAGCAGGGAAATCGTAAATCAAAAATTCCCTTTTTCTCTGTCAAACAGCAAAAACCTAATGATGTTCACGTAAAATGCCAAGTGTTTTTTTTAAAATAAACCATATTTCACTAAAAAAATAATTATCTTGTGGAAAACAAAAAGGAAAACACACATATAACACACCTGACAAAGAAAAAATTCCTGCCAGAGAATAGTATAAGCTTCCTTTTTTGCTCTAAAACCACCGCTCCTAAAAACGCCGATATCCTCTACCCCCTCGTGCATTTAACTCACAAGCACTTCCATCCCAACGAGTCACTGCGCGAACCTCTTTATTTTATAAATATAGCCTCTCTTCATCGCTAAAGCAACCCCTTGCGAGCGATAATCCACGATCGCCTCACAAAACCTCTTAACTTTTATAGATAGATTAACACGAAGTATTATTCAAGCCCTATAATCACCAAGAGATCAATCTTCTTTCCCAAACAAGTCAATGATACTATCAATTTTTATTTTAACCCATAGAGTTTTTAAGTTAATCACAGTTTTTATTTATAACAAATTGAGCTTAAAAACAAAATATTTAAATACAAAAAAATATCAAATTATGAAAAAAACGACCAATATGTCACACTTTTTTAAAAATCAGCTTCTTCTCAAAAAAATACCCTCCTCAAAGCCTATCAATAAGAATGGCCTAACGTATTTCCTTACTTATCTTTTCTGATAAAGAAAACTAGAATTATAAAACAAGCACATTTTTAAACCCAGCACAGCGCTTTACGCATGAAGAAGCCGTAAATGTTTATAAAAGGAATGTTTTTTTACTCATTTTTGTCATGTCTATTGACTTACACCCTCAAAGAATGAAGGTTCTCAAATCACACTGGTCTGTTAACAATGAAAATACTTATAAAATTCATACACTAAATTGATTTGTAATGATAATTCATATTTTTTGTGTTGAGTAAGAAAATTAATACCGTAGGATTTTTCATCCTCAATCTGTTTGCTGTTGAATCAATCTCTTTTTCTTGCATGTTACATGTGGGAAAACCTGCGTGGAGTAAAAACGATAAAAAAGTGCCTCTTATGAACCGTCTCTAAGGCCAAAGGGCTGTCGAGAGGCACCATTGGGAGCGAGCAAAGTGTGAGATAGTACCAGCTTATTCTTTGTTCAAACCATAAAGATGAACATGCTCTATAAATTTTATACATTTCATGAGGGCTTTACCATTATACCATTCACCAGAACCATTACGAAATGGATTTCCCACACTCGTTATTTCCCTTAAAAAAGCGCAACAAATCCTCCTAAAACTCCACCACGCCTCCTTAAACATTTCAAGGAAGCATCCATGCCTTATGTCGCCACACCTTAAATAAGAAGTGCGATATAACAAGATAAATAAAATTTCTATTGGTCTCGAGGCAGATCGTAATTTAAGGGGTTTTTATCTTTTCATCAAAATTCGCATCCTTTTAACTTTCCGTATAAAAACTTAAAAGTAATTGCGCCTTTTGCCTGTTTTATTTTCTCTTTCATTCAGAAAACAGTCTCGTAAGAGAAAATAATTTCCATCCCCAGGACGGACCCTCGTCAAACATTGTTTTTTAGCACTATCAGAAAGCTTATCCCACATTTCACGAATAGCAAAATAGGCCTCACTTTCCAAATTAAGACAATGCTGATAAACCTCTCTTTTCATATCGGGCATAACGGAAGCAGCAATTTCCTTGCAATATACGCGTAGATCAAAAACAGGAATAACCAA
Organism: Bartonella sp. AA83SXKL; assembly: GCF_042196965.1. Lineage (NCBI taxonomy): Bacteria > Pseudomonadati > Pseudomonadota > Alphaproteobacteria > Hyphomicrobiales > Bartonellaceae > Bartonella > Bartonella sp. AA83SXKL. Next base: position 20,612 of record NZ_JBHIRG010000015.1, on the reverse strand, counting down.
TTCAACGGGTGCTTGTTGTGTTACTTTTTTATGAGAAGAAAAATAACTAACCACCTTTGCAACAACAAAACACAAAAACACTATACAAAAAAGTATTATGCAAACAAAAGCAATCTTGCGATATAATCTTTTGAAATAAGCCTTTTGTCTTGCTCGGATTCTTTTTTCCATAAAGATTATACCCTTTAATATCCCAAGAGAAGCTTTTACAGTAAAAAATGATAGCAGTATCTGTGTACACAATACAGGTTATAGCAGCAAACGATCAAGACTCTTATGTCAAAAGACTCTCTTTTTTACCGTATAATTCTTATCGTATAAAATTCTTATGAAACACTTTTCTCATGCCCTTTATGAAAAAATAGGGCTGATGATTTTCTCTCACCACTTTTAAAGACGAAGATTCTTCATCCATGCGGATCTATAAACAATTCGTCTTTGTTAAAACACATCACATTGATTTACAAAGAGTATTTATTGTTTTGCACGTTGAATGAGAAACCCGAACACCATAGGATTCTCTCATTCCAAACCTGTTTATGTTAAATCAACCAAAACCATGTCGCTTACAAGTTACAAGCGGAACTGGCATGTGGATTAAAAACTGTACAAAAAAGGCATATGCCTCTTATGAATCGTCTCACGAACCAAGGCTTTCGTAACATTGGAAACTGGAAAAATATATGAGAGTACCAACCTGCACTTTTATGAAGCATAAAGATGAGGGAGATACCTTATAAGTTTTATACATTTCATAGGGGCTTTACCCCTATACCATTGACGAGTGTTCTTGTAAAAGGGACTTGGGAGTGGGATATCTCTTTAAAAACAAGTCCATGAATATGCAATAAATGTATATTCGGAGACAAATAATATTTTAATATTTGAGGCATTCTGTTTTTATGTGAGAGGCATGATCCCAAGAAGACACACGATACATAAAAGCATAAGGCATTATCTTCATTATTTAAATAATATTGCTATAGATAGTTTTGAAAATTATAAAGGAAAAAGATGATAGTCCGAAGAGTGATTGATATGCCTTTATATTTTTTCTCAATAAGGTTGTCTTCCTATTTCAGAAATCACTCAAATACAGCCCTCATCTGGCATATATAAAGTCTAGCTTACAAAAGCTGGAATCGCTCAGAGAGTTTTGCCCTTCTGAATCCGTAAGGCTATCATTCTTCTTTCTCTCAAACATGCTACAGCTTTGAAATTTGATGTTGATTGACAAGCAACAAAAAAAGCTCTGCACTCTCTTAAGAAAACAACGCCTTAAAGTTACACACATAATGGATTGGAAAGATGTCCTAGCTTTTTATCAAACGCGCTGTAAAACAACGAGTGTAACATATTAGCTTTGCTTATCCCAAAAATGTTCATCCCAATCTCTTGTATCCAAATCTCTTATATCTCAATCTCTTGCATCCAATTCCCTAGCCTTCAACTCCCTAGCCTTCAACTCCCTAGCCTTCAACTCCCTAGCCTTCAACTCCCTTGCATCCAATTCCCTTGTGTCCAATGCATAAAAATCAAGTTGAAGAAAATATATGGACACCCCTGAACTCGAAAATATGAAAGGAAGGCGTGACAGAGTTTCGCGTTCCTTTGTTATGCAAAAGCATTAGACATTCTGAAACAAGCACACTTACTGTCTCGTAATGATTCCTTTTTTCTGCTACCGGTCAAATCCCTTTATTTAGAGAATTGGCTATCACAAGTTATGCAACAAATAGCGCTATATGCAACAAACAGAACCTGATTTATATCCGCATGGAATTCGTTCCAGTTTACATGATTGGCTCGCAAAATCCACTTGACTTTCCCCTTTGTCTTTTCCCCTCATGGGATCTCTATCACCATAGAACAAAAAGCGATATTTTATGACGCTTTATGGACAAAATCCCCACCGCCCGAAGAGTTCATCACATGACGAAAAAAACACTCCCCATATTCACCACACACAAACACTTCAATATATAAAACTTACATGCCTTCTATCACCGCACTCTCAAAAAGCAGCACGACAACAAGATAAGAAATTATTGATGTAAAACTCCAAACAAAGAAAAAAACGGATTTTCTAATCGAGGTAAACAAATACTGTTAAATCAACGCTTCCATTTTTGATGATGTCACACCTATGCTTTATAGCACCCCTATCACACTTCATAATACCGAAAAATTTTCTCTGCCCTACGCACTATACGCATCAGAACCAATCAAATAAAACAGAAATGCACTATCTTCCTACTTTTTTGTTTTTGATTAAATAGCAAGATATAGCTGTAATTCTTTAAAGAGCTTCATACCATAGATTCATTTTATACATAATATCATCAACAGAATGTTTGTATGTGCTGCAGGAAGAATCCCCAGAACGCTCCATATGACCACTGGATGAAGAGCTGTTACAGGATTCTACAAGAAATGCCAGTGACATTGGAGATAACGCATCCTCGCTATCAGAATAATAAGCTGATAAAAAAGTGTAATCTTGTGAAGGAAGTGTCCCCGAATTTACTTGTGATGGAGCGGCAACAAAAAGAGAATTAAAGGTTCTAGGACCAATGACAATATCACCATTCGCTTGCCGCATAATACTTCTTGCAGAGTATATATGATTTGTATTGATTGCCCCCAGCGAAGCCCATTCATCCTGCCATAAATATGCATAATAAAGATCCATAACTTGTTCATGTTGAACAACGTTGTCAGCAGACATGGCTGTATCAAAGAGTGAGTTAGGAACATAATAAAAATTTATATCTGGAATAATTTCATATAGCCAGTACGTTTCATCAGGATTATTAGCAATCTGTTGCCGCGCCATTCTGTAAACTGCATCCATATTTGCAGTTGTAGACACAAATGCTGAAGTCTGTTGAGCAAGAGAGTGCCCAGTTACATGATGTATGATATCCTGATCATCCCCCCAAGGGGCAAAACCTCCTCCAAAGAATATAACAGATGGAGAGCGATCATCTATACGGAAAACCATATGGGGAGGATCAATAGCATATGACAGATTTACATCTGAAAAGAAAAAAAATAAAACTGTCACTAAAAATACTGAGAATGCTCTTTGAAACATTTTTATACCTTTGATATACACTCCATATTTTATACCTGTAACCTCTTGAAGCGTTACAGATATAAAAAGGGAGAAAAACCCCTATTGATCTTATTTTAAAGTGATGGCTAAAACCCTTTTTGCTGGCACATTACCCGCTTCAAAAATAACCATTACTTTTCTGTTCAAAATGACTGCGGTTTTTGCCAAATCCAAAATACTTTTTCCAACAATGTTATCACAGCCCCAAACACCTTTTTGAATGTCTGAAGTAGGGCTGATACCGTATCTGAGCTCTAGGAGACATTGTGCTCCTGCGCTAACGACTTGAACCGAATTAAGATAACCGTTTTGTTCATAAACTCCAGCATGAGAAACACCTGTTGTTAATGCTATTATCACCAAAACGATGGATATTTTTTTCAAAAAGCTTTTCATAATTTACCTCTTTTAAATTTATTGCAACGGACATGAAATGCATCCCCATGCAATCTAATGGATATTTTTAACCTCCTCGCCTCCTTAAAGACGAGAATTTTAACCAGCTTTAGCCCGTGATAAGACTGCCTCATCTCAGTCTATTCTTACCTCTATCCCCGCTGTTGCACGATTTATTTTACAGGCTCTACAGCAAAGCCTTCCCTTATTGATGCCGCGTGAATGATGACTCATGCACACAACAAAACACCGCATGCACAAGCTCTACCATTGGCGATATCTACCACTGACAATGTCTGCCATTGTTAATGTACGTGCATTCTACGGATTCAAAATGTGTCTATGATTTATTGCCTATCGCAAGCGGCATACTGTCAACAAAGACAATTAAGACACGTATTTACAGCCTCACTAAGCTTAAATCTGTCTAACACCAAACGCTAGAATGAAATTGCCATCTAAGCTCAAACGACGATTGATACAAAATCACTCAGTTTAAAATAGAATCAACTGTAGTTGAATATCTTAAGATAGATCCTCAATACCGATAACTCATGAATTCTGTAAAACATGAACGATTATACTCTGAGTAAAAACTGTAAATCAGAAAACTGCTAGGGTTAAAATAGCCTTAGTGTAGAAGATTGACCATTTTCCAAGCATCGCCTATTTAAGTCACAACGAATACAGATAATACGCTTAATTATCACGCACTCTCAGCCCTCGAATAACATTGATTGAATAGTTACTTCTGTAACAAATATCAACGAATTGCGATGTACTGTAAGCTCTATAGGCCAGCTCAACAATCTCAGGACTTTGAATATGAAATGTTCTTCCTACAATTTTTGACATTTCTGGCTCTTCTGTAGGCCTCGTTTCTAAAACAGAGAGAATATTTACCCCTTGCAAATTTTTATATGGAATTACAGAAATATTATTGATGATTTGTGAGCGAACCATTGTTCCACCGATATCTGAACAATCATCTGAAATAGTCCACGGACGTGCAGAAGCTGGTCCAGTAAGACACAAAGCTAAAAATATTAAAATCAATTTTTTCATTATAGAATACCTCTTTTTCATTTTTGGTTGATCAAAAAAATAAATGCTCTATGGACAGGCAAATAACTATCCTGTTCACAACTATCTATCTCACTGCTTTAAAGGAGCTAAATCCCATAGAGACACAAATCGAGATGGTTAATCACCCATCGTTTTACTTTTATCCGCTTCTTCAGCGTCTTGTTTGTGTTTCACATCTTCAAGATCTCTGATAATCGTTTTCAATTGTTGTTCTAAAATATCCAAACGCTGTGTAAGTTGGAGAATATTTTGAGTCTGTATTTTATCAAAACATTGGAGATCTTGACGTGTTTGCTTCAACAGAGCATTCAAAGGAGCATGTCCCATTCTTCCGCTAGCATAAAGAACCACACGAATACATTCAGGATCATCAATATCAGCAATAGAAAATGGAAAAAGTGCCATTATATCCCCCTTTTTGATAAGCTAAACGCGTATTAAGCATTTGAATATCTTTTTCCGTTGTACGGCTCTTGCATTTCTCAGAAAACCTCAGACAACTATATGAAAGGCTTTTGAAAAAAAATTTCCTCATCGAAAATTTTTACAAGGTATTTTTTAGATTATATTCTGTTTTTCACCTAAAATGATAATTTTATCACCTGAAACCAAGAAAAATGCATGATCACCTTGATGCTTTGTTGGCTTTCCCCAAAAGGACAAAGCCCGCTCCACCGGTCTTCAAACAATGCCAATCGATAAACAACAATCTGTAAACAATCTGGTTATTATCTAACGGATTTGGCTTGGCTTCCCTCATCAAATGCACCTTGGAATGCATCCCCTGTCCAGAGTTACTCTACAAACAACACTGCTTTAGGAATACGTACAGATGAAAAACACCCCATGCATAAAATTTTAACCGCATCTCAAACAATAGTATTTTACGACACAACAGGATAAACCATTGTCTTACAGATTTTCTCGTATCACTCTCATTCTGTTTCAAGAAGTTTCCTGACAAGTACAAAATGCATCTAAGAGAGTCAATTACTCACCATGTGTTAAACGCATCGCCAAAAGACTTCGCAAACCCAGCGCCCATTTTGAAAAAAAGAACGCTTTTTGCATACACGCTCTACCCAAAAGAGGGAGAGTACCATTTTGCCTTTTCTCGCTTTAAATAAACATATCCGTTGACCTCTTCCCGCCACCTCAAAAGACAAAGATTTTAGCCCCACATCGGTTTATAAAACAATCCAACTACTCTGAAGGGATTCCGTCTGCTGCTCACTTATATGATTCACTTGCATAAGGCTTAACCAAGCAAGCCCTCCACTGAATAGATGTCTCTTCAATACTTAAATGGATCAAGTATTGTATGTCTTATTTTCCTTATATCACCAGCTTCAATAATAGTGTTTTTATGACGGTGTTTGACGGCATAACATAATAGAATAAATTTTACCCATGGGCTTTTTGTCATCGCACAGCAGCGCTTTAAACCCAACGCTTTAATAATGTATCACGATACCACAAGAGAGAAGCATTTTGGATAAAGTCTTTATTCCTCAGCAAAAACTCTATGAATAAAGAAAGGGTTTTTGTTCTCCCCCTACCTTCAATAATCACTGTCTTGATCCTCTAACGAACAATAGGCAAACTTACCTTTAGACATCCAACAAAGGCAGCACAAAAAATAAAAAAATAAAGAGAGTTGAGTTTTTTTCTAAAGCGCCTCAAAACTTTCTACACAATATATTCTATAAGACTTTATATTCAATAAGACTTTTTTTCATAACAAATATTTTGTAAGTATTTTTATCTTTCTCTCAAAGCTTTCATTCTCAGGCTTTGACAGCATAAACCACCGCCATATTGACGGGGCGTGTTTCATCTCCCCCTGTTTTTTGCAACAAGACCTTATGTTCATGCTCTCCCGCAGCCTTCGTTAACCGATCTTTATTGTAGACTTGAGCCAGATTTCTATAATATTCACCGTGATTCATATCCCAAACTACCTTTTCAATCATTGGATAACTATGCTGGTGGTTACCTGTCGAATCTGTTTTTCCTTCATGGGTATGAGATTTAAAAGACTCTTCTTGTCGACTTCCCAAGCGACGTCCTTTATCAATTGCTTTTCCACTATCGAGCCCCCGTAAAAACATTCCACGCAAATCGGGAACATTGAATGTTGTTCTCCCATCTCCTTTTCCCCATGTTTCTCCCAGAACAGCAAAAAGATTGGCATAGTTCCTTCGCGAATATTCTTTACCATCACACAGTAACCATCCAGAGGGTATTTTTTCTGTAGCAAAAGTCCCGATAAATCCAGAAGAAAAAGTTTCAGGCAAAGGAGGAAAGGGCGGAATTTCAGGAAGTTTTATAGTAGGATTGGTTAAAAACCAGCCATCAGCATTTTTTCCGGCAATATCACGCGTATAGACAATTTCATAAAGTCCTCCTTTTTGAATTTCTCCGCCCTTTAAAGGCATAATACCCTCTGGCGTTGCCATATAAGTTGGTCGTGGAAGCAATTGATTTAAAGAAATATTTGTTATTCCTCTGTTGACGCCTTGTGCTTTAAAGCGCACAACAATGCCATCCATATAAGTCTCAAAAAAAGACTTTGTTGCCAAACGAAGTGACGTTCTCTCGTTTTCCACATCGACAGTAAACTGTGTTTCAATCCCGCCTCCATTATCCAACAAATATTCTTTGATGCGTTGCATCATAGCGCGAGCACTATCATTGACTGTGCTTGGCGGTTGCCCTTCTGCCCAGTTTATATTCTCGTCGACATAAGCATTTTCTGATGCAACAATTGACCAATCATAAATCGAACTCATAAAAGATACTCTTTATTCAAAAAGGGAAAGCGAGCAAAAAATGAAGAAAAGAAAGCCGCAATTTTATTTTTAGATGCCGGTATTTTCTCCCCTTTCATTTTTTCCATTTTCAGTCCTATTTTGTCATAATCAACATGCAATAACTTTGTTTTCGCATTGACATAAACAGCTTCAGGGTTCACACGCAACACATCTTGCGCCATAACGCCCTGATAACGTTGTGGATTTCCCTTATAATTAAAGGTATAAAGTGGATATCCCTTTTTCTGCCCCACAGGGATAATATTTTCTTTTGTTCTCACATCACAAAGCCCTAAAATTCCTCCGACCAATCCAAGTACTTGCTGCGCATCACGCAATGGATCTTTTGTCACAGAAGGCATTGTCGTGGATTTTCCTGAAGTCGTTCCGTAATTTCCAGCAGCCTGTGTTCCTACCTGTAACAAACTTTGCAATCGGTTCCAATCTTGATTATCTTTTTCTGACCATTTTTGGCGTTCAGCATCTAAGACATTTTGGCGGTTTATATCTTGAATCATACCCCCTTTCAAAGCATTGCTTTGCACGTTACTCTGTCCTTGATAATAGCTATTTGCCGCATTAACTTGATCATTCTGAGAGCGATCAATCATCTGGTTTGCATTCATCATATTGTTAATATCTTGATTATATTGCTGTGCTGCAGCATTTGTTGCCAAGGCGCCTAACTCATCGGCCAGCACACCAGTATGAGCCCCAGAGCCATAACGTCCTGCTCCCGACATCGATTGATTAATTGCATCGGATGTTTTATTCAGAGCATTTTGCAATGCAGTATTAAATTTACTATTGCTTCCAATCCAGCTTCCCTTAGCCATACCGGAAAGATTTGTAGCGCTGTTGGTTGGTGCACTCAACCATTGCGTTACCGTTGGATTGTTATAGAGCCCTGCTGCTTGTTGTAAACCGGTCAGCGCATTTTTTGTCATATTGCTAAGACCAGCGACTCTGTCTCCCTGATAAACGTTTCCGCCAATTCCCTTATTATAAAGTCCAAGTGCATCAGCACTGGCTTGTTTAAGAATATCAGCCGCCCAAGCAGGTGGAGCATTTGTTTGTGTTGTTGTCTGCACTTGAGGTGTGGTTTTTCTACTCATGGGTTCAGAACCTTTCTATATTGAATAAGATTACGAGAATATCCGTGATGAGCGAGCTTTTTCGCCCATCCAGTTCTTCCAAACATGTGCATTTCTTCAGCATTAATTGTTCGCGCCCATTTTTCGACTTCATCAATCAACTTGACCAATTTCAGCCCTCCCTCTCCAGCAAGATCAGAGAGAATGACGCATTTTTTCCCCGTATGGGTTATTTCAACTTTGGTTATTGCAAAAGCACTAAATTGGATTTTATTTTTTAAGACAAGCCACAATTGTGCTTGTCCTGTAGCGATTTCTTCAGCAATTTTTTCCAGACAAACATCATCCGGAAAGCGCTGAACATATTTTTTCAATGCAGTATTGAGAGCCTCTTGATAGGGAGCTATTTTTTCCCATGGCCACCGCTCTGTCAGATGAGCAGAATATAAATCTTGACTCTCTTGCATCATAATTTTAGCTCTTTTAGCTGTGTCACTCATCTCCCCTCAAATAACATCCCCCTACGAATTTCACGCATTCCATGCCCCCCGCACAATAAAAGAAAAAAGTCTCCATCATCCCTTTGTCACAACAAAGGAGGAACTTTCTTCTTTATAAAAATAAACCATTGTGCAGCCTATTTTTCCTTTATCGCAGAAAAGCATGAAACATAACGCACCACCTTGTTCCTTTGTTTATAAAGGTTTGGGAAGCCTATGGGGCATTTGTTCTTTAATAATAGAGGCTTGAGCCTATCGCATGGTATTACAAAAGGGCATGCCTATCGCATGCCGGCCTGCGTCAATTCCACATCAAATCCAGTGACATGAGTCCAATTCACCCCTTCAGGAATACGCAATTTAAAGCGATAAAACCGTGCCCTTGCGCGACAATGAATTTGTCCAGTATTATAAGAAGGCTGTTTTTCTGGTAACCAAACAGTTTCCTCTTCAAGAGATTGTCGAAAGCGCATTCCCACAGACAAATAAAACTTTCCACTATTGACTTGAGGCATAATATTTTTCACCCGTGTTATCATGCCATTTGTCTGCCCCATTTCTTGTGATGTCACAACACAAGCCATAGGACACCCAGAAAACGAACCCAGTCTTCCCTGTTGATCAAATGCCCCCAGAATAGGCGATTCATTTTTCCAAGCTTTACTATCAAGAGAAAAGGATAAATCGTCAATATTCTTAGTCACAAAATCAAGACCTTCCAGGGTTGTTCCGGCTAAGAAAATAGGCAATACCATTTTGATATCGACGAGAGCTTTTGTCCATTTTTGCAACCCCCAATCATAAATGAGCAAGATACGTTTATGAAGATTCTCATCAGAATCAACCATCCAATAAACACGATTATACACCCCATCGATAGCAGCAGATAGAGTGTACAGATTATCCTTCCTTGATTTTGCGGTCATCGTTCGATCGACTTTTTCGAACCCAATGGGTATAATCTGTCCCTCATTTGTTATTTGATAAAACCCGCCCTCATCGGCAAAGAATGCTAAATCGCCTCTACAAACAATTGATTCAGCATTTTTTGCGCCTCGTTTATCGTGGATTTTTTGGAAACTAAAAATAATCTTAGAGCCAGGGATAAAAGAACCGGCATAGATTGCAGAACGCATAAAGATAATTGGATTTGTTGTCTCCGTTGCCCCTTGGACGAATCCGCCATCAGGAAAATCTTGATAATCACAACTTTTTTTCCCCACGGTCCAAAATTCAGCATCATTTAATCCAGACCAATGAACCCTTCTTGGATGCTCGGTTAATTTCATCAAACAAACGAAATCTCCCCAGATTCGAACAATCCCTGCCTGTGGTGGATTTCCTCCTAAATTTCTAAATGTTTTATCATGGTTAATATCAATCACTTGTGGTTTATCATTGGCATTCACCGCAATGATAAAATCACCAAACAAAGCAAAAGACCACGGAGCATCAACATTAGCCAGATAAGATTTTCCTTTTTGGCTAATATCTTTCCAGTTCATTGTTGTATTATCAAGTAAGTAGATTTTATCTCTTGTCCCGACAATAATAGAAACCCCATTTTTTGTTTTAACCGCAAGAGTGCCTAAGATTGGCTCCGGACAAGGCTCTGATAAAGGTTCAAAACTTGGCATAGGGATATAGGAGCCATCCGCCGGGAGCACATTAACAAGTTCATCGGTAAAAATTCCATTGATATCCGCCACATCGGGTCGATAATCAGCGATTGGGAAAAAAGCCATCAAGACCCCCATAAAATCTTTGAAGAGCCCAGTGCCATTCAAAACACCAAGGCTTATTGATAAAAAAACCACAAAAGCCCTTAAAACTCTAAAGGCATAAAATTCAACAAAATAAACAACCTAAAGTTGTTTAACGCACCGAAAAAACGATACCATAAATAATGGCCACCCCAACGCCATCCACCAGCCCTTCACCATCAACACCCAACGCGCATCCAACCATAAGCGACAAACCAGCCACCAGTGCCAAACCAACCTTCAACGCCAGCCATAAACGATTTGGAAAAAAGTCTTTTAAAAACGCATTGGGCGAATCTTTGAAAAACCTTTTCGGCGCGATGTTTCAATGCGCAAAGCTTGAAGCTGTTCTTGAAAATCTCTGAAAGAAACGGCGGCATATTCAGGATCTTTAAGAATATTTTTATAAAGTTCATATTTTGCCCGTGCTTTAATAAGATCAAAAGCATAAATCAACCAAGGATTATCGTCTTCTCTCAACTGTTCATCAGCAAAATGAACAGGAGCATAAGAAAGCTGTACAGTTTCCACATGTTCTGGTGTTGGAAAGAGTCCTATTTTTTGATCAAGGTACGTATAAAAGAATGGCGTTCCTAGCGCAGGATGCATACCATATTGTTGATGCAACACTTCCAAGGGCTTAAAGAACAACTTTGTTGGTGTTGCATCCTTTGTTACTAAAAAGACGCCCTCCAAACTCTTTTCTGATTCAATAAAAACCCCCTCTTCTTGCCCATACCATGTTTTACCACTTTGTGTTTTAAACGTCCTTTCTCTTTTTTCATTAAAGAAAAAGGGTTCGCGTTCACACAAACGCAAAGCCGTAAAAATTGAATCTTGAATTTGCAGGGAATATTCCGCTGTTGTATCGTCAATTTCATCTTGAATAAGCGCGACCATATAAGCAAAAGTTTTAGAATGATCTGAATGTGTAAGGTTTAGATTTTGGGGATCAGTGGATAAAGTGGTCATAAGCCTGTCCTTGTTTCTGGAAGCATTTTAAATTTTTCCCCCAACAGATCCCTCTTGTTGGGGGAAGAGAGCAAAAATTCGCTTTAAGCGGGTGCTCCATAAGTTGGGATGACAATAGTGCCAAAATCCTGAGCCCCTTGCGTACTTCCTGGCAAGGTAAAGCAAGTTTTTTTCATACCAATAATGGTTTTTGCCGCGACCCCGAATTCTCTTTCATAGTCGAAGAGTTCTTCCACCAATTTATAGCGTGTTGCTCCTCGATCTTTACCAAAAGCAATCACAGCACTCTGCGCACCAAGCAGAACAGCACGACGCACATTTGGCACAGCTTTATTTGCCGTCCCAGATTCAACCCCTTCGGTAATATGTTCAGCTTCGCGCAAAACCACACCATTATACATGCCCAACGATCCATCATAGAGCGGATTTTTGATACGACTTCCACTATAGATTGCCTTGGTAATGTCGAGCCATTGCCCCGCATCTGTATTGGTTCGCAATTGTGTCACTTGGGTTGGATGGAGATAAAGCACATAGACATTTTCCCCATCGAGCCGCACAGGTCTAATTTTAGGATTTGCCAATTTAGCCCGTTCAACTGCTTTATCAATCAAGCTGAGATCAAAAACATCGTCTTCTTTTAAGTCCTCATCTTTTGCTTTATCATTAGGACGTACCACGCGTTTATTGGTTGGTGCCGTTGGCGCATTAAACCCATAATGGACAGGTTTAAGAGTAATCGTACGTCCCTCAAAGTTAATTGTTTTTGCGGTATACCCGCAAACTTGAATGAAGAACATCATACTCAGACGATCTGCATACCAATCAACCAAACCATTTTTTGCCTCGGTGCGCAAATCATGAAGAATTCGTTGTTGATCAATCGTTCCCTCATTTTTGACACGCACAGCATGAACGAGTTCATTAATTGCCAAGCGATCATTGAGAAACTGTAAAGCTTCTTCATTGCCTTCCAATGTCTGCCCTTCGCTCACCCCATCGCCTAGCAACTGCACACGCAAATTAAAGCTAATAGCATCCCCACTTGCTTTCGTAGTTTCATCTTTTAATTGTACGATACTGTTTGAATCATTTCCAATCAACGGTGCAATTGGAAGTGCTTTTGAGACTTCTTGGTTTAGTAATTTAGACCATGTGCGCACTGCCATTGGGTCATTAAGTCCGATATAAGTTACAGTCATTTTGTCCTCTAAAAGTTTTATTGACATAAAAAACCCGGCAAAGCGCCGGTTGTTAAAACACCACATTTCATTTCAAATGGTGAATATGTTGTTCGTGAGTTTTATCTAATTTCTGTTAGCGTCTGCCTCCCCCTTATAAGAGCTCTCCTCTCCACATCCGTGTTTGAGAAATCCCCCCGCATTCTCCTGCGCCAAAAGCCGCTCCACGTTCCCGCAAAAAGCACCTGCCACATTCTTGTTTTTAAAATTCTCTCCCACCCATTAAACGATTAAAAGCAGCTTTATTTTTAGGTTCAGAAACCCAAGCGCTAAACTCTGCTTCTGACATTTTATCAAGCATATCCAAAGAAATCGGCCCATTTGGCGTCAAGCCGTTATAAGCAGCAAGAGTACGTGCAGAATTGTGTCTTTCCTGTAAATTTTCACCCATGTTATTGGGAACATTTGTGTAGCCAATTTTTTGTGCAATAGAGTAAATCACTTCAGCCGGATTTTGATTTTTTTGCGCACAATCGCGCAAGATCTGCTTCAACTCATCACCAATTATCGCATCAATATTTTTGGGATCTGCCATCTCAGGATAGAGCGAAGCACAAGCTGCCAACTGTTTAGCCCGCGTTTCATAAATAAAATCAGCTGCTTGATCAAAATCATCATGCTTTTGTTTAACACTGGCAACAGACTGCTGAAAAAACGCATGCAACTGTTCTGCTTCCAAAGCAAGAGAAGGCTGTTGTTTTTCATGTACAAGCCCTTGTTTTTGGAGTGTTTTTCCCAACCATTGCATATAGCCCATAAAGTCTTTTTGTGGATCTGGTGGAGCATCTTCTCCCCCTTGAACCTCTTTTCCAGCCTTTTGCGAAGAGTCCTGTTGTTGATGCATTTGCCCTTGAAAATTATCTTCAAGAGTTTTTTCTTCTCTTCCAATTTCACCATTTTCTCCCTCTTGTGTTGAGACCAGAAAATCTTGTTTCAATTGGTTTTGTTCTGCCGGCGTTAAGTGTTCTTGATCCATGACATTAGCCTTCTCTTTTTTTAAACAATAAAATCAAATTTTTCAGATAAAACAGCTCCATAAGCATTTATCCCCTCAATGCTCTCTCATCATTTAGCACCAGCATTCCCCCCAATGCTCTCCACCCCACATGACGGCAAGACTCTCCCTCTCCACCCTGCTTTTCCCAACAGTCCTGCCCTACAAAACAGTTCTTTTGAGAAAAGGGAGCCCATGCACTACGAAAATCGATAAGCAATTTATGATATATGGCGTTTATCAGAAGTCACTCATGACAAAGTGTCCTATTATTGAGCCTTTACTGTCTGCAACATCTGCATTATCTGGTCTGCCCCCACATTATTCCCCATCTGCGCTGAGGCATTTTGCTCTTCTTGAAAAGAGTTTTGCGCCTTTATCGCAATTTTATGAATAAGTGAAGCCGGTAAAGGCGAATAGCGTAAGAGATCGAGCATAATCTCAGGCGTTGCAAAATTTTGCATCAAAGGAAGCAATTGCATGATCAGTGCAAAAGTACGCTCTTTTTCATTAAGACTTGTTGGCGCATCATCAACGACAATATCATATTCCAAACTTGTCACCATTTCGCGTGTCAGCGGCACATACTGGGCATTTTCATCACCGGCAATACGCACCAACCGCCCATCGGACAGATAATTTTGAATAAGATAGAGAATAATTTTTCCCTGTCGTTGCCGATATCGACGCAACCCATCAAAAAAGGAAGCCAAAAGATTAAGTGACGATTGTCGCCGTTGTTGTTCAAGAATGCCAGGCTGATTGACAGCTCGCGTCCCAATAAATTCAGAAGACAACCCCGTCACCTGTTCGAGAGCGCTCTTTGCTTCATTAAACAATTGGAAAAACCCTTGCGGAAATTGTGCCACGGGTTTAGGTTGGATTCTTCCCCCAGACACAGCACCACTTTTCAACCAAGTAATACTATCGGCTCTAGCCCAACTCTCGAGGGCTTGTCGATCATCATCAAAAGCATCGCGTTCTGCCATAATTCCGCCTTTTGATTGGCTATTGAGCAAATGCATCACTTGACTAAAATATTTGTTTGCCCACCGTTGCGGATCTTTTGTTGGCTTAACAATTCCGTAAAATTGCCGGCTTAACTTATCAAAAGTACCGGTAATACACTCCCATCCCAATTGATTGGGTGGAACCAAGGGCTTATCAGGCGCTTCAAGCAGCTTTCTACCTAAAAATGCCCGTTTGACAATTTTTCTGTTCAACCTTGTTGCCTGGACATGAGGAAAGGTTTTGCTTAAATTTTGGAAATCCTGCTCTGAATAATCGACAAACTTTCCACTTAGAGGCTCGAGAACTTTATAAACCACCTCGCGTTCAAACCAGCGACATTCTACCAATGTCACCATTTTAGGACGTTGATAGCCGCTCCCCTCTTCTCCTTGATACCCCCTCTCGGACTGATAACTTTGTGTCATCCCATCGCTGGTTGAATGTAAAAAACTCTGATGTTTAACCCAATCAGCATTAAGATCGCTCCAATGAACATTGGGAAACATTTCCTGCGCCACAGCAAGGGGTTTTTCATCAATATACCATAAGCGTTGTGCATCAATGAGATTAGGCTTGACAGCACTTGCATCCCACACCATTTTCATCGGGTCTAAGCGTGCAATAATTGGTTTTCCTTGTGGATCTTGTTCATAATCAAGGCGTGTATCTGTCCAGCCCATTCCGCAAATAATTGCATCTTGAAAAGCATCGGAATCTTCGTATTCCCCGTCAGCTTCATCACGAAACCACTCAGCCGCCCCTGTCAGAATCTGGTTCGCAAAAGCTGCTCCTTCTTGTCGTGGAATAAATTGAACTTGTCTTTTATTATTGCGCTCAGCCCCAATCACGGCATTAATTAAAGGTGCAATACGGTTAAAAGTCATGACCGGTCTGTTTTGTTCGTTTAAGACAGCCAAGTCTTGCTCATTCCATTGCCGTCCATTATAAAAATCGTAATCTTCCTGGGCATTTTTTCGCCATTTTTCGACATGATCAATATCATCCTGATACCAACCCACGAGTTTTTTAAAGAGAGCTTGATTTTCAAGCGTTTCGATTTGATTAAAAGAAGAATCTGTAGACATATTCATTAAAAAGCCATCCATGAAGTTTGAGAATGGTGAAACGAGCGATAAGGTTTTTTTCGCGCTTTAGCATTTGGCTGTTCATAAGCCACACACATCAGTCCAAAGGCATCGGCCCCATGGCTTGCCCAATCATGTTCAGCGCCTAGTCCGATATTGCGCTGTTCGTCGCGCTTTTCATGATACCAAGCAAGCGCTTTTCTGCCCGCACATGTCGTTTCACGATTAAACCATAGTGCAGGAAACAACCGCCTTACGGCTTCGATACGCATTTTCACAGCGCCTGTTCCTTGATTAGGAATTATTTTGGTTTGAAAACCGGCTTGTTGAAGGGCACTTTCAAAACTCACATTATAGACACGATCTTTTGTTGCGCCATCATGAGGCAAAACCATAAGAGCCTTTTCATATCCCCTTTGAAAGACCCATCCCACATGCTCTGAGAGAGGCTGTCCTTGAGCTTCATAATAATCGAGCACTCGGATTTCCCGTCCAACAAACTGCGCCACCCACAATGCGGTAGCATCGGCCTTTGCTCCTGTTCCCCCGATATCCCAAAAGATTCTCACCTGCATCAAAGGATCCCGTGGAACAGTGGTAATCCGCCCTTCCATTTCGGCTTCCAGCAGACATTTCTGATAATAAGCCCCTTGGACAGCTTGGAGATATTCGCCTTCCCAAATATGGTTATACTGCTCTGGTCTTTGCTGCAAATCGTCCATTCGATCACGATTGAGTTTTTCAGGAAATTGCGGATTATCACGCCAATTGATTTCCACCCCTTTGATATAAGGATTATCGACATTTCGGAAACGCTTTTCCACGGCTGCATTTTCATGGCACGGGTTCCATGTCACCCATAATTCTGCATTCCAATCTTTTCCTTCTTCGCGCAAAGTTGGAATAAGTGTTTGCCAAGCAGTTTCTGTCACGGGCTCGGCTTCATCGACCCAACAAAGGAAAACGCGCCCCATTGATTTAATACTTGCGATATTGCGATCAAGCCCAGCAAACACATAGACGATCCGTCCATCTTTTGACTTAATATATTTATCGCCGATTTCATAATAGTCTTGTAAAAAAGGATAAGATTCGATAGCGCGTTTAATTTCCTCCAAAGAACTTTCATTAAGAGAATTTTGAAATTGCCGTGCACAAAGAATAATACCGCGTTCTCCAGCCATTCCATGGCGATATCCCACCACAGCAGACATCAAAGCAAAAGAACGTGTTTTTCCAGAACCGCGTCCTCCCCAAGCGGCTCGCACATCGGCATTTCCAGTAAAAACAGGAATAAGCTTTGGAATAAGAGCCACTTGAGCCGTTTTCTGCTCAATTTTTTGAGAAATTTTCTGAACAGTTGTCATTATAAATTTTCATACTTTAGCAATAATTGCGCTGCACCCTTTTGCTTATCCCAAGTTTAATGATCCCAGAGCAATTGAATGAAAAACGTCCTTCTCAAAAGCAGCGCTTTATCTTTTCTTCATCCTAATATTCAATAAATTTCACTTTTTTGCATGAGATCCCCTTGACCCCACCTATGCGCCTCAAGCCCCTAAGGCACAAAAGCCCCACCCCCTCAAACACCGCGCCTGTCATCCCCCAACCACAAGCACGGTATCCCCCCCAACCAAATCATAGCCTCAGCACATGGCTCTCAGGCAAATCCAAAGCCCAACATCCTCCAAGATCATGCCTCTCAAGCATCACCAATCCTCACACTTTATCCCCCAAGATACCCCCACCAAAACACATGCATCCCGCAAGCATAACACTTCTCTCAAGTTTCATGCCCCCCACCCATCAAAACACTGTTCCATATCCACCACACAAATACCCTGCACCAAATTCCCTCCAGCACACGGTCCCTTACAGCATCATTCACCAAAGCAGCCCCCTTCCAAGATATCACCCACCCAAGCCTAACATTTTTCAATATCACAAGCCTCAGTTATCGAGGTATTATGCTTCTCCGGTTCGCTATTTTTTGCATTCACTGGTACAATCTCGATACGCGAAACTGTTTTAACCTGCCCTTCTCCAGCCCCCTGAAGAGGCAACACTTTTGCAAGAAGCGAAAAAAACGGTACGGGATTATTGAGAGCATGATACTGAAGATAAGACACCAGCCCATCTTCACCATAGTGATATCCAGCCTGCTCCGCCGCTGTCAGAAGAGCTTCATTAAATCGCTTTGTTGTTTTATTTAAAGCCCCTTTTTTCCGCCCTCTTCGACGTAAGGGAAGACAATGTTCATCTACCATCATCATGTTCCTTCCAACTAAAGAGAAACCAAAACCTCAAACACAAAAAATGACATAAAAATCAGCAACAAAATTTGCCAAGCATTCAACAATTAAAAATGGGACACACCCAAAAAGATAAGAGCCCACATAAAGCCCAAATCCTCCGCTTCATTTTACAGATTCACATTTTTACGCTTTTACATCATTACAGAAAAAAGCCAAATGAAACTCAAAAACCGCCATCCCCACGCCCCTCTGTAAACACGGGTCTGTCAACAAGCTGATTTCTCGTCTATCAGATTTCCCTGCTGATTATTTCATATGGCTATCCCACACTTCAAAGAATGGTGTTTCATCAAACACGCCAGATAAGCTCTGATCTACAATTCGACTTCAAAAAGCAAATTTTCCTCTGCTGAATAAAGCTTCCACCCCGCACCGGTTTTAAACTATAAGCCAACCTTTTACCCAATAAATTCCCCTACTAACATCAGATTACCGCCCCCAAACATCCCTATTTTACAGTATAACAGACTAGAAAATCTTTTAATTGTTCTTGCCAATCCCTTGAAATTACTTTATCACTCAAAGGATATTTTGATCGTCCACGCAACGATCAATAAGGGATAGTAAAGCCCTAAGCTCTAGCGTAAGAATGAACCCACTTTGTGGGTGTCCCGGGATTCCGGGAGTTTTTGCTATGTCCAGGTGTGATAAGCACTAAAAGCAAAAATGCTGACTAGAGCTCAGTACTTTACTACTCCCGGAATACCAATGCGAGGGCGCTCGCAACCGGAGGGGGGCTTGAAGTGCAAACTAAAAATTCACATTTCAACGACATTTCAATAGGTAAAAGAATCCGTTATAGACGTATTTCAATGGGTCTTTCTCAAAAAGAGTTAGGAAGCCATTTAGGTGTCAGTTTTCAACAAATCCAGAAATACGAAAAAGGATCTAATCGTGTAAGCGCGGGGTGTTTGCTCGAAATTGCTAAAAAACTAGAGGTTCCTATGAACTTTTTTTATGCGGACCTTTTAACAGCAGATATTCCCACAAAAGAACATGCCTTACACCACGATCAAGACACATACAGCGAAAAAGAATACGCACTTTTGAAAAACTTTAGAGAGCTCGAAGCGAAAAAACAAAAAGCAATCTTGTGGTTGATTTCTGATTAGACAAAAGCACACCCATCAACATCCCTCGCCAATATATCCAACATCCTTAAAATATAAGCTTCAGATCACGACACTTCAAAGAAGGCAATTTTATCAGACACGACAGATAAGCGCTGCCCTAAAATATTCCCTCACACACTTTTCTCCAGTCAACGCGATTTATACCCCTCTTCATCCCAGCTTTCCCCACTCCATTCACAAATGCGTCCCCTAGTTCTCCGACCACATTCCATGTCAAGACAAAAGCATATAACGCATAAATCCTTCACTTCACTTTTACGTATTCACGTTTTTACGCTTTTACATCTTTACAGAAAGCAACCAAATGAAACTTTTCCCCCAGCATCTTACACTGCGTTGTCAAGAATCCAACATCTTGTAGCAGTTTCCTCCTACCAACCACTCAGACAGATCAGCACACCATACCCCTCAAAAAATGGATTCAACAAGCAAGCCTTTTCTGAATATTCTTACACCCATCCCTCTCCAACACAAAGAGCGAAAGCTCCTACAAATACCGATCAATTCCGCTTCGAAGCAAATACCCCACCCAAAAGACAAAGCTTCACACACACCAAAAAGCTTCTCCCACAGCGCCAATTTTCACATTCTGCATCCTAGCTTTCGACTTCATTTGCAGACTCGTTCCCCAGTCCTTTCCCCCCATTCCATGCCAAGACAAAAGCATACAACACATAAATTCTTCACTTCACTTTTACGGATTCACGTTTTTACGCTCTTCTATCTTTACAAAAGGCAGCCAAACAAAATTTCCAAACTAACCCACCACTCAATAAACAAGAGTCTGTTAACAATCCCACTTTTTATCGAGCACATTGCATTTGGGCAACCACCTCTCACCACCCCTCAAAGAATACTGTTTCACCAGACACGGACAGATAACCCCTACCCTCCAATATCCAGACACTCTCACAAAAAGCACCGTATAAATTGATATGCTTGAAGGTCCCTCGACGGCATATCCTTGCCTCTAATGCCTCCATCTCACCCTACCTCAAATGACAATATTTTACTGCATAAGGCATAAGGCATAAGGCATAAGGCATAAGGCATAAGGCATAAGGCATAAGGCATAAGGCATAAGGCATAAG
>NZ_JBHIRG010000014.1:0-37125 GCF_042196965.1 Bartonella sp. AA83SXKL | reverse complement strand
TTTTTTTTAATAAAATGCCCAAAACAATACCAATAAAATATTGAACAAAAAATCCTATTTCAAGACATTATTGGCAACAAGCAATTATAGGCAAAATAAGAAGCGTATAAAAGTTTCATGCCCGATAGCAGCGGCTTTCAGATTATAATACCCCTCCCCTCACAACGATTGCAACTTTTCTTACATATCGCAAGGATGTCATGTAAAAGGCTAAAGATAGAGTACATATTCTATAATCACCATTGCATAAATATCTTACACACTTTATGCTTTTCCACGAGAGCAAAAGGAAGATGTCAATGTCATCTAAACTGACGCGTAACCAAACATTGGTTTTAAACACTTTAAAAAATGCAAAAGGGCCTTTAAGTGCTTATGCGATTCTCAATCACTTACGCGAAGAAGGTTTTCGTGCACCTCTCCAAGTTTATCGTGCGTTAGAAAAACTCGTACAGTTAAAGTGTATTCATCGTCTTGAAAGTGTAAATGCCTTTATGGTCTGTTTACACCCTGAAAACTGTCAACATGAACTTACAACGTTTATAATTTGCGAAAACTGTGGCACAGTCAACGAAATACAAAATCAAACGATTGTATCGAGTTTAAAACAGATGGTTCAAGCTGTTGACTTCCAAGCACATAAAAGCACCTTAGAAGTACGAGGTCTTTGTAAAAAATGCGCAATAAAATAAGACCGCTAACTTGAAAACAAGATCTCTAACTTGCAAGTTTATATATTTAGCATTATGTACCAGGGATCGCCTTATTGTTTGAAAAGCTCTTATCGTCCGTGCATGTATATCACCCGATCTTAGTGATGGGTTTATTATACTCATTGGAACATAAATATTGAAAGTATAAAATCATGTCCGTAGCTGAGACAATTTTTTCAACCAAAAATTTCAATAAAACGCAAAAAAAGAAAGTAATCAAGGCTCTTCTTATTGTCTTTGCACTCTTTGTGCTTTGGTTTAGCTACAAATGGATAACGCAATGGCGTTATATGCTATCCACTGAAGATGCCTATGTACAAGGAGATATAGCCGCTATTGCGACTAAATTAAATGGATATATTGCAAAAATTGCCATTAAAGCCAACCAAGTTGTAAAAAAGGACGATGTTTTATTTTACTTAGACAATGGTGATTATCAAATAGCCTTGGATCAAACAAAAGCGCATCTTGACACACAGAAAAAAACACTTCTACGCATTGATGCACAAATCACAGCCGCTCATAGTGCTTTAGATGATGCAAAAGCGCAAAAAGCAGCCGCTTCAGCCATAGCAACCAATGCACAACTCACCTTAAAACGTGTAACAGAACTGAAAGCCAATCGTTATGCTCCTCAATCTGATGTCGATGATGCCAAATCAGCTTATGAACAAGCCATTGCAAATATTAACAGAGCAGATGCACAAATCGCTGCAGCACGTGCAAATATCCGAGTACTAGAAGCACAACGAAGTGAAACAGAAAGCCAAACAAAGAGTTTAGAACTTTCGCGTGAAAAAGCACAACGTGATCTTGATTCAACCATTATACGCGCGCCATTTGATGGAATCATAGGAAATTTAACAGCAAAAACGGGAGATTTTGTTGTAAATGGCCAACGTCTTGCAGCGTTAGTCCCCATCCATGCACTTTATATTGAAGCAAACTATAAAGAAACACAGTTGCAAAATATTCATGCAGGACAAAAGGCTTATATTTCTGTTGATGCCTTCAAAAAGCAGGTCTTTACAGGAACAGTGCTTTCTATTTCACCCGCAACAGGTGCTGTTTTTTCTCTTCTTCCTCCACAAAACGCTACCGGTAACTTTACAAAGATTGTCCAACGCATTCCCGTACGTATTTCTATTCCAGAAGAAGTCTTAAAGACCGGACATATCCGAGCAGGAATGAGTGTTTCAGTAGAAGTTGATACACGTACAAAACCACAAGATAAAAGTCTCTTATAATAACAAGCAAATGACCTCATTATTATGACATCTTCAATACCAAAGCCCATACAGTCTCAAGAGCGCATAGAAATCCGTAACATTGTGATTTTCATAGTTATGGCCTTTGGCATGTTCATGGCGATTTTGGATATACAAATCGTTGCCTCCTCTTTAGCCGAAGTTCAAGCTGGTCTTTCTGCAAGCTCTGAAGAAATTTCATGGGTTCAAACCTCCTATCTCATCGCTGAAGTCATCATGTTGCCCCTTTCTGGATTCTTAGGAAGATTGCTTTCAACACGTATTTTCTTCACCATATCAGCGATCGGGTTTACGATTACTTCTGTTCTTTGTGCAACAGCAACATCTATTGGAGAGATGATTATCTACCGTGCATTGCAAGGTTTTATTGGTGGAGGAATTATCCCAAGCGTTTTTGTCGCCTCTTATGTTCTTTTCCCTCCTTCCAAACGCCCAATTGTTACCCCTATTGTTGGACTAGTCGCAACATTAGCCCCCACTATTGGTCCAACGGTCGGAGGTTATCTTTGTCATATCTTATCATGGCACTGGCTTTTTCTCATTAATGTGCCTTTTGGGATTATTATTTCAATTCTCGCTTGGAAATTGATTGATTTTGATAAAGCAAATCCATCTCTCATGGCTAAATTTGACTGGTTGGGGCTCATTTCTATGGCTGTTTTTCTAGGAACTTTAGAGTATGTACTAGAAGAAGGCGCACGTCATGATTGGCTGAATGATAGGCTGGTTCGGAATTTATTCATTATCATGATTCTTGCTGCCGCCTTGTTTTTCTGGCGTGCTTTTACAGCAAAAGAACCCATTGTAGATCTCTCTACTTTTTCTAATTTCAATTTTTCAGCTGCATCCATTTTTTCCTTTTCACTGGGGATAGGTCTTTATGGACTCACGTACCTTTATCCTGTCTATTTGAGCCAAATCCGCCATTATGATGCCCTTATGATTGGAGAAACATTGTTTCTTTCAGGATTCGTCATGTTATTAACGGCTCCCCTTGCAGGATTCCTTTCAGCACGAATGGATGCACGTTTAATGATGGCAATAGGACTTTTTGGTTTTGCAATAGGCACTTGGATGGCAAGCACTGTCACAGATAAGTGGGATTTTTGGCAGCTTTTTTGGCCGCAAGTTTTCCGTGGTGCTTCTGTAATGTTATGTATGGTTCCTATTAATAATATTGCCTTGGGAACACTCCCACCAGAACGAATGCAAAATGCTTCTGGACTCTTTAATCTCACACGGAATCTAGGTGGTGCTGTAGGGCTTGCCATTATCAGCACTATCATGACAAAACGCACGCACTTCCATTATGAACGAATAGCCGAAACACTTAACCACGCAAACAGACAAGCAACTGAAATGCTTTCAAAGCTTACTTTATTATTCAAAACAGAAACCTTTGATTCCTATACCCTGGCTCTTTCTCAATTGTTTAATATGGTACGCATACAAGCAATGATTATGGCTTTTAGTGATATTTTCTTTATCATAACCATCATCTTTGGTGTTTTGACATTTATGACCATGTTTCTCAAAAAAATACCACCTCTCATGGATTCACCACCAAATCACTAAGCTTAATTAAAATTGAGAAATATTTTTTATCCTTATCACTTTCCTCGCTTCCTATGCACTTTATCTTTTCTCAAGAGACAGTATAAATAAATATGCGATTCTAAATGATTCTTCTGATAAAAATTCTTTTCAATTCAATGCAGGCTCTTTACGCACTTTTAAAATAACTTCTCGCATACAAAAATTGTTTTAGATGATCGGTAAACAAAGATCTTACCTAACGTGCTCCACACTATAAAGATAAAGCAGCTATTTCTATAAGATTTTTGATTTATCACCATAGGGCACAAAAGATTAAAAGATTCTTGGCCCTTTACTCTTTTGAGTCTTACAAGAATATTCATAAAAGATTTATGATTCTTGTGATTTTTATTCACGCACCTATTTCCCTTATAATGTGTAGGACAACGTTTTTTGATTCTGAATGCAAAATTTTACATGAAAAAATCATTTTGTATTTGATCCTCTCATGCTAATTGCAAAACGATTTACCTTTATAGTAAAAAAGTAATTATATATTTTTTTCAAAAAAGCTGCTTTTGAACATGTAATTTTATTTTTTACACTCTTTTAAAAAAGCTGATGCCTATAATTTTGATTCTACTGCTGCATATTTTTCTTTCTTAAGCCCCTTCTCTTTCAACAAGCGCTAAAATTGTATAAAATTTCTCAAAATATCTCTCTATTGAATCAATCAAAACCATTCCCTTGCACATAAAAAGCAAAGAAACAAAAACTGTTTAAGAAAAAAATAAAATATCCAACCGTTTCGATGCAAGATCTACCAACGATATTGAAAACTGGAAAATGTATGATGATACTGGCTTTAAAAGAATACAAAACCACTCAAAAATCCGGTTCCTTTAATATTATAAAATAGGACGCTATTTCAAAAAATGAGCTTAAAATATATTCCTACTCACTTAACTGAAATTATCAAAAATAAGAAACCAGCTATATAATAAAATCGCAATACAACTCCCCAAAAACTTTGTACCGCTAAATACTTTGGCTCTAGCCAAAACAGTATGCTCTCCTCAAAGCCAGCTGTTGAAAAACAAAATAAACACGATCTTCAAGCCACTTTATGATGCTGAAAACGATTTGAAACTTCTCGTTCTCCACTAGGAACCAAAGTACCATAACACCCAGAAAGATAATGTGGTATCAGTTCCAACGCTTGAAAGCGATGCTTTTCGTAAGGACCAGGCATTGCCAAATTTTCTGTTAAACTATTTGAAAAGCCAAAACGTTTATAAAATTCAAAATCCCCTACCAGAAAAATGGCGCCATATCCCAATTTTTTTGCTGTTTCAATTGCATGGCGGACTAAAATTGATCCTATTCCCATACCAGCACATTCAGATGCAACAGCCAAGGGGCCCAAAAGTAAAGCATGTTGTGTTTTATTTTTTCTTTTAGAAAAAGAAACATGCCAAAGACGGACACTTCCCACAAGCTCTCCAAGCGCATTTTTAACCACAAAAGAAAGTCCTTGAGCAGCTAACCGACCACGACGTAAAGCCTCTGATGATTTACGTTTACGTCCATACCCCATCGTTGAATCAAGCAAAATTTCTCGATAAGGCTTATCGGTTTCTTGCTCCAATAAAAGTGTAAAACATGCCCCATCTTTTGTTTGAAAGTTCATCATGTTCATCTCAATGACCGCCCTCTTATAGCGCCATGACGAGCATAGCAAAAAGTCTAAAAAAACTATAGTTAAAAGGAAACCTCAGATCACATATGATCGTAAAGGCTCAAAACCATTAAAAGCAACCGATGCGTAAGTTGTTGTGTAAGCACCCGTTCCATGAATCAATATTTCATCTCCTATCGTTAGGGATAGAGGAAGCGGATAAGGTGTTTTTTCATAGAGAACATCTGCCGAATCGCATGTTGGTCCAGCCAAAATACAAGGCTCCATTACCTTATCATCATGAGGTGTCTCAATAGGATAACGAATGGCTTCATCCATAGTCTCAGCAAGACCATTAAATTTTCCAATATCAAGATAAACCCATCGTACATTATCATTATCAGCTTTTTTAGATATTAGAACAACTTCTGTACGAATAACACCAGCATTGCCAACCATCGCACGTCCTGGCTCAATAATCGTCTCAGGGATACGATTACCAAAATGCTTTTTCAATGAATCAAAAACTGCTGTACCATAAGCTTGTTCTGTAGGGACATCTTTCAAATAACGCGTTGGAAAACCGCCCCCCATATTCACCAATTTCAGTGAAATACCTTCTTGTTCCAAGCGCTTAAAAACTGTAGCAGCATCCGATAAAGCACGATCCCACGCACTCAGATCAACCTGCTGAGATCCAACATGAAAAGAAACACCGTAGGCTTGCAAACCCAATTGGTGTGCCCGTCTTAGAACATCAACCGCCATAGCTGGAACACAACCGAATTTGCGTGACAATGGCCACTCTGCACCTTTGCCATCGGTAAGAACACGGCAAAAAACACGTGTTCCTGGAGCAACACGCGCAATTTTTTCCACTTCTTCAACACAATCAACGGCATAAAGTGAAACTCCCAATGCATATGCTCGTGCAATATCACGCTCTTTTTTAATCGTATTCCCAAAAGAAATACGCTCTGACGTTGCTCCTGCTTTTAAAGCCATTTCAATTTCTGCAACAGAAGCCGCATCAAAAGAAGATCCTAAAGAACTCAGCAAACGCAAGATTTCAGGAGCTGGATTTGCCTTTATTGCGTAAAAAATACGAGACTGCGGCAGAGCTTTTTCAAAATTTAAATAGTTGTCACGAACAACATCAAGGTCAACAATTAAGCATGGACCTTCAGAACGATGTGTTGCAAGAAAATCGCGAATACGTTGCGTTGCCATCTGCAATTCTCCTTGAGGGAAAGCTCCCCCACTCTATGCTTGGACAGCCAAAGCTGCCAAAAGCTAAAGGACAAAAAACACACAACAACCATCCCCATTCTGATTACAAAAAATCAGAAATTAGCATTGCATGCAGCGAAAGAACAGCGCGAAGCCGCGTTATTCTATTTTATCTGCCTTTTTGATTGGAGTTGAGAAAACCACTTCCGCACTGAAGGCAATGAGGTGTGCCTCTATAGTTATCCCAGCATTTAAAAGCTGGAAGACACCAGAAAGGCCCGCACCGTCGTTGCTTCAAGATGTCCTCATTCTTGCAATTGGCTGTAAGAATGACTGGAGCGGTTAGTTCCAGGTACCGTACCGGTTAATCTCACCATTTGAGAACCAGCGGACACCCACAGGCACGTGCGACTTTGGGCAAGGCATCCTATAAAACGAATCCTTTCTCATTTCAATCATTTTTTTAATTTTAAACATTTTTTAATTCTTAAAGATAAAATGGTGCAAAAAAACAACACTCTCCCCCAGACAAAGCCATCCATCCGCTTTCATGAGATCACACCCCTTACATTATCCGTGCAACATAAATCACTGTCTTGCTTTTAAAGCCCCTCGTTTCTTTACCCTATTCTATCTCCTAATATCCGCAGCAGAAAATAACGCAAAATAAATTACTCAAAACATTAATTTATAATGACAATTTATTATTGTGCCCTTAAATAAAAATCCCATTATAAAATCCTCTTATTTCACCCCTCTTACAATGAATCAATTAAAATCATTCTTTTGCGCATCACAAATAAAAAACAATTGAAAAAAGGAGTACCTCTTATATATCCTCTCAAATGCAAAGATGACCAACATTGAAGACTGAGGATAGTAACGACTGAAGCACCATCGTCTTTAAAGATAACGTGTCCTTCCCCCAACAAAACGCCATCATCTTTCTCATTTACATCCTAAAAAACATCCCTACTTCCACATTCATTTCACAGCATCGCTTAAGCAAAATATCATGAAGAATTCCCCGTATAATATAGCTTGTATGATATAGATCAACTACATCTCACCCTCTTTATACTTATGAAATTAAAAACAAACGCTCCCATTCTATCTGCCAACTCCCAATATTGCAGAAACTCCTACATTGAAATGTTTCATAACACCTTATCTAAAATGATTTTTGTCCACACGTTGCTCCCATTTGCAACGTACAAGTGAATGAATTTTACGCGATTCGTTCTCATCTAATCTGAAAGCAATAAAGTTCACAATATTGAACTATTTTATTCAAATGAAAATAAATTATCATTATAAATTAATGTATTATATTAAATTCTGAAATCATAAACTCCTATTATCATTTTATTTTTTCCACCTAGCATCTGCTTTTTCATCTCCTCTTATTAATCACATCTTATTCATACGCTTTTCTCTTAAACTATAAATCTCCCTCCTCTGCACTGTTGGTGAACGGCTTTTCTATTTTAAAATGAAAAGTATCTGAAAACTCAATCCTATAAAGTCAAGGAGAGCGAACAATCTATAATGATTATTTATAAGTCAAATAATTTAACATAAACAAAAAGACCGAATAATATCCGGTCTTATAAAATATTTTTCTACCAATATTAAAAAACTCTTCTCTCTTAAATTTAAGAGAAAAACGCTACAACTTAAAACTCTACACTGCGATATCCTTATGTCCCTTGATGAGAATCAATTGCACGCAACTTCAACAATTGAAATTGCCTATGGCGCTCACGAAAGCGCTCTCTATCGGCTTCACTACGCGTGTTATAACAAGCATCACAGGAAACACCTTCCTCATAATGAGGCGATAATTTGCTTTCAGCATTAAGAGGAGAACGACACGCACGACATAATTCGCGTCCACATTCTTCAAGACCATGTTGAACAGAAACACGCTCATCAAAAACAAAACACTCACCCCACCATAAACTCTTCTCTTTTGGAATTTTTTCTAAATATTTCAGAATACCTCCTTTTAGATGGTAGACTTGCTCATAACCAAGATCACGAACATAAGCTGTTGATTTTTCACACCGAATGCCGCCTGTACAAAACATAGCAATTTTCTTTTTTTTCTTTAACTCAGCCTCATGTTTACGCACCCATTCAGGAAATTCGCGAAATGTTTTAATCTGCGGATCAATCGCTCCTTGAAAACTCCCTATCGCATATTCATAGTCATTCCGTGTATCGATTAAAATTGTCTCTTCATCTTGAATAAGAGCATTCCAATCTTCAGGATCGACATAAGTACCAACAACTTTTAGCGGATCAACCCCTTCAACCCCCATTGTCACAATCTCTTTTTTCAACCGCACTTTCATGCGATGAAAAGGCATTTTTGATGCCCATGAATATTTAATCTCCGGCGTTTGAAACGCTGGCTCAGCCGTAATAAAATCCACCAATGCCTCAATCGCATCACAAGAACCAGCAACTGTTCCATTAATGCCCTCTTGTGCTAAAAGCAGAGTGCCTTTGATATCCTTTGCTTGACATAAATCCTGCAAAGGTTTTTGTAATTGATGATAATGCTTCAAATCTGCAAAGCAATAAAGTGCAGCAACTTTAAAATTCTTTTCCATGTGTTTTGCCATAACGCGCGTTTCATTCAATTTCAAGATTTATTCATGTACTCTTTAACATATTGTGCTTAATCAAACGATACAAATAATATCATCTCCAAGAAGAAAAAATATCATGTGCCAAAAAAGAAAAAAGCTTTTATTATATCTCCAAGGACAAACTGTCATACCTATTTTACTCATTGACAATCTACAAAGTGCTGTACCCTTAACACGCGCTCTTGTCAAAGGTGGATTAAAAACAATTGAGATCACCTTGCGAACACCAAATGCCCTCAAAGCAATTCAGAAAATCACACAAGAAGTCCCTGAAGCAATTGTTGGAGCCGGCACAATTCTCAACACAACACATTACGAAAAAGCCGAACAAGCTGGAGCCAAGTTTATTGTAAGCCCCGGATTATCCAATGAACTAATCAATTGTGCAAAAAATAGTGAAATTCCCCTTCTTCCCGCTGCAATGACCCCAAGTGAACTCATGCAAGCATTAAACAAAGGCTATTCATATCTTAAATTTTTCCCTGCGGAAGCTGCTGGAGGTATTTCCTTCATCGAAGCTTTAGCATCTCCCTTCTCTGATATCTGGTTTTGCCCAACAGGCGGTATTACACAAAAAAGTGCACCACAATGGCTCCAACTGCCCAATGTCTTCTGCGTTGGAGGTTCTTGGATAGCGCCCCAAAAACTTATTGCCATAAGTGATTGGGATTCGATTACTGCATTAGCATATACCGCATCACAACTTCCCTCTCCCTCGAAAAAAGCTCTTTCTACAATATAATGTTAAAGTGCAAGAATATCAGTCCCTTCAACAAGACCAAAGCTTTCACACATTCTTGCGCAATCTTTTAACATTGCCATGGAAACACAAATCATCACCCAATCTTCATCGAGATGAATTTGGGGAAGTGCTATTGTTTCAAAGCCGCTTGTTTCAAAAAAGCACCCACTCTCCATAACAGTCGTAATACGCCCCATATGCTCAGAAAGCTCACGAGTGGTCATAGGATAAAATTTCAACTGTTGTGCATATGCCCCACAATGAGTGGATCTTATTGCAAAAAGGAAACAAGATCTTTTGCACAAATTGACTCATTCTTTTCGCGCGTTATTTAAATAAGAACAACTTCTGAAAATTTTTCATAAATGTCAGGCTCACGAATAAAGCTTGCAAAAGAAAAAAAACCGTACCGGTTTGAAAGAAGATAAAGCATCAACTTTCCCACTCATTACTCCACAAAAGCGCGCTCTACAACATAAGTAGCAGGAGCATTATTGGCCCCTTCAACAAGACCAAAGCTTTCACACATCCTTGCGCAATCTTTTAACATAGCCATGGAACCACAAATCATCACCCGATCCTCATCAGGATGAATCTTAGGAAGGCCTGTTGTTTCAAAAAAGTCCCCACTTTCCATAACAGTCGTAATACGGCCCATATGCTCAGACGCTTCACGAGTAGTCATAGGATAAAATCTCAACTGTTGTGCATACTCTCCAATGAGTGGATCTTGTTGCAAAGAGGAAACAAGATCTTTTGCATAAATTAACTCATTTTTTTCGCGCGTTGTTTGAATAAGGACAACTTCTGCAAATTTTTCATAAGCTTCAGGATCACGAATAAGGCTTGCAAAAGGAGCAATCCCCGTCCCAGTTGAAAGAAGATAAAGACGTTTTCCAGGAATAAGAGCATCAAGCACCAGCGTTCCTGTAGATTTTTTACGCATGAGAACTGTATCACCAATTTTAATTTTTTGGAGATGCTCGGTTAAAGGTCCCCCTGGAACTTTTATCGAAAAAAACTCAAGCTGTTCATCCCAAAAGGGACTTGCAATCGAATAAGCGCGATAAATCGGCTTTTCTGCATTTGGCAAACCGATCATAACAAACTCACCCGAACGAAAACGAAAACTTTCCGGACGATTTAGACGGAATTTAAATAACCGATCTGTATAATGACAAACCTCTTGGACAGTAAGGGCGAACACATTCTCAGGAATCGGAAAATTTGCAACGCTGCTGATGCTTGACGGAACATTGGTAGCAGACGTATTCATACTCTTCCCCATATCTTTATTGAACGTTAAATTTCGAATCTTTGACGTGATATAGTACTTGCACAACCATCTGCCAACAATTTTCTCAACACAAAAACCTCAAGGTTAACACTTTTATGTCAAAATTAAATAAATGAGTCTAGTGCACTCTATAAGCGATAAAATTGATTTCACTTAAAACCAATCAAAGACTAGAAAGTAAATACTGGATACCCAATCCATCTTGAAAACAAATAATATCCAAATCAACGAGTTTTCTAAATCAACAGTTTTAATGTATCAAAAAGTGTTTACACACTGTTTTCTATTCAATAAAAATAATTTTAAGTGCATGAGACAACATCCAAAATTGCACAGATGAGTAATCTTCCCCCTCATGGTAGAAAACTTGTAATGCATTGATTTAACGTGGTTAATTTAATCATTTTACCTTCTCTAAATAAGAAGCCAATGCAATATTTAATCAAAACAATCACACCAGCAATAATAGTCTAACATTGCACTCTTCAAAATGATACAATACAATAAATTATGTTTATTTTTTTATATGCCTAAACGAGGGCAAATAAGTAAAAAAGTCTATGTTTTACAAATCATTAGAAGATACCATGTTGATAACAACACAAATAAAACTAAACTATCTCTTATATCCAGAGTACCATTTTACATAAAAAATGACTTTAATGGCAGCATAGGCTTCTTATGATTTTGACCATAGCAAATAGTATCTTTCCCCTATATCGTAAAGAACCTCAATGAAACAACCAAAAAAACTCCGTATTTCACGAACACAGATAAGCTTTTAAAATGAACAAATCCGTTAATGATGAAATAAATACATCACTCTATACAGCTGTAGCAACCATCGATGTCAGTGCCATTGTTGCAAATTATATCACTTTAGCCAAACGTGTAGCTCCAACACAATGTTCAGCAGTTGTAAAAGCAAATGCCTATGGATTAGGAGCTCACAAAATTGCTCCTGCCCTTTATCAAGCTGGTTGTCGCACTTTTTTTGTCGCACAAATCAGAGAAGCACTCCAATTAAAAAGCATTTTACCATCAAATGTCACGATTGCCCTTCTGAATGGACTTCCACACTTAGCAGAAGAGTTTGTCGCACAATCTGGTATTGTTCCTGTTCTAAACTCTTGGAATGCCATTGAAAATTGGCAAAAAATTTGTCAAAAAAAAGATAAAAAATTTCCAGCAATTGTTCAAATCGATACCCATATGAACCGATTAGGACTGGATCAAAAAGAGTTACAAAAACTCATCAAACACCCTACAATTTTCGAAAAAGCAGAAATAAAATATATTCTTAGTCATCTTTCTAACGGAGAAGATGATACCCACCCATCAAATTATGCCCAATTGACTTCTTTCAAAACTATCCTTGCGCAATTGCCTGCTTGCAAAGTTTCCTTTGCCAATTCTGGAGGTATCTTTCTAGGATCAGATTTTTATTTTGATCTTGTTCGTCCAGGCATTGCACTTTACGGAGTTGATCCGCGGGGAAAACACCCATCACCTCTGAAACCTGTTTTAAAACTTGAAGCCCAAGTCATTCAAAGCCGCGTTGTTGATATAGGAGCACCTGTTGGTTATGCAGAAAGCTTTATAACCAACAGACCAAGCACTCTTGCAACCATTTCTATAGGCTACGCAGACGGCTGGCTCCGTGCTCTTTCGAATAAAGGAACTGTTTATTTCAACGGGCACAAACTTCCCATGGTTGGGCGGGTTTCTATGGATTCCATTATTGTAGATACGACCGATCTTGAACAAAAACCTCAAACTGGTGACTGGGTAGAGCTCATTGGTCGCCATCAAACACTTGAAAAAGTATCTATAGATGCCGATACCCTCCCCAATGAAATTCTAACATCTCTTGGCTCCCGCTATAAATACATTTACACATAAAAACTCTTTAGCCATAAAGAAATAAATTGATAAAAATCATCATTTTAGAAAATTGAGGGGCTTTTACAAAAGATTTTACAACAATCAACCACATAGAATGGTCATAGATACCGTACATTCACAGAAATCTCAAAACAGACAAGTTAATGGACTGTTTTATGGAAGTAGCTTTCATCTAAAATACAAAAACTTAGCCTTTCCCCATAAATTGACAAAAAAGAATCTACTACAACGTTTTTAAAATTAATTTCCCAATTAAAATCATTCGCTTGCATACCACAAGCTGGACTATGTGTAGATAAATATGTGTAGATAAAAATGATTTAAGAAAAGAATAATGCCTCTTATGAACCATAGTGCCAAGAGCTATAACATTAGGCGCTGGCAAAGTGTATGGATAGTACCGGCTTACTCCGTTATGAAGCGTAAAGATTGGGGGATCAATAGATTTACCCTTACACCATTCACAAGCGCCGTCGCGAAATGGGATTAGGAGCGAAATATCTCTTTAAAACAAACATGTGAATTAACAACCCAAGTATATTCTTTTTGGAGCGTTCTGTTTTACATGAGGGTCGCGCCCCCATTAAAAAACACAATAAATAAAAGTGTGGAGCAATGTGCAATCCCCATTATTAAAAAAACATTGCTTTAAATGCTTTTGAAAGCCGCAAAGCTGAATTAAAAGGAGATGACAAACTGAGGATTGAGTTTTACCTTTACGGCTTTACATTTTCCCAAAATGAGATTGTCTTCCAGTTTCAAAGGTTACGTCAACAGAAATACGCAATCCCCTCGCCCTCATCTGACAGACAAAAGCTGGAACTACTCATAAAGCTCTTTTTTTCTCAATCTCTGACTCAAAACATGTGGCTGCGTTAAGTTTGGATGTTGATTTACAGGCAACAGCTAAAGCACACGAGCTCTTAGAAAAACAGCGCTGTAAAGTTACAAACTGACTTGCAATGAAGTGGAAAGATGTGCCGGCTTTTTATAAGACACCTTGTAAAAAACACCCATAATACATTTGGCTTTGCGTTTGCTCATTCTAACAGGTGTTTTTACATATTTTTGCGTCATATTTACAAAAAGCAGATTAAAGAGAAATATTTAGATAATTCTTGACTCGAAAAGATGCAACAACAGAGTTTCGCGTGTCTTTATCATCAAAAACACTAAAATTGATTTTATTCTTTCTACAACCGGTCGTCGTCACCCTAGTGAGAAGGAGTATATCACAACACATGCAACAGACGTGACCCTATCCCCCGTAGGTTTCGCTCTCGTTTACGTGAACTAGCTGGCGAGACCGATGCCGCCTAGTCACTAAAACCATGCCATACGGTAGAAGGCAAAGGAGAGCATGCCTATTGCCGACAAAACACAGCTTTTTGTCGAATTTTTCGATTTTGCTCATGTTATAAAAAAACAATGCAAAATTCTAGAAAATAGACAAATAATTCCATAGTAACATGATCAACAAGCATAAAACCCACACAAAATGTGTGGGCTTTTTTGTTTATGCAAATAAACAAATTAAATACATATTTGTTATTTAATAGGTATTTCCCAATGGCGGGCACGAACAAATGAGCATTCTGTCTCCCGCAACATTATCAATACGCGATACAGGAGGCCAATATTTATTGGCTGGATCAAGAAAACTGTTGGGAAAAGCAGCTTCTTGTCGCGAATAGGGTCGTGCCCAAGCATCATCTAAAGTATCTGCCACTGTATGAGGGGCATTCACCAATGGATTATTGTCTTTTGGCCAAACCCCGCTACCAACTTTCTTAGCTTCTTCAGCAATAGAGAGTAAAGCATCACAAAAACGATCAATCTCTGCTTTTGGTTCCGATTCCGTTGGCTCAATCATCAAAGTTCCCGGAACAGGAAACGACATCGTGGGCGCATGGAATCCATAATCAATGAGACGTTTTGCAATATCATCAACACTCACCCCATACTGCTCTTTCAACACGCGTGTATCCACAATACATTCGTGCGCAACACGTCCATGCTTGCCCCGATAAAGAATGGAATAAGCAGCTGAAAGACGTGCAGCAATATAATTGGCATTTAAAATGGCTATTTGTGTTGCATATTTTAAGCCATCAGCCCCCATCATTCGAATATACATCCATGTAATCGCAAGAATAGACGCACTTCCATAAGGAGCAGCCGAAACCGCATGTGTTGTCCCATCTTGTTCATGACCTGGTAAGAATGGTTTGAGATGCGCTGCAACTCCAATTGGTCCCATACCAGGACCACCACCACCATGAGGAATAGCAAATGTTTTATGAAGATTCATATGACAAACATCAGCGCCAATATCCGCAGGACGAGCAAGACCCACAAGGGCATTGAGATTAGCACCATCAAAATAAACTTGTCCGCCATTTTCATGAATAATAGAACAAATTTCCTTAATACTTTCCTCATAAACACCATGGGTTGAAGGATAAGTAATCATGAGAGCGGCCAATTTATCTTTATGCAATTGCGCTTTCATCTTGAGATCGTCTACATCAACATCACCATCGCTTAAACATTTTACCACAACGACTTCCATCCCTGCCATATGGGCCGAGGCTGGATTGGTACCATGCGCAGATGCAGGAATAAGACAAACTGTACGTTGATGTTCTCTCCGTGATTGGTAATATCGTCGGATAGCCAAAAGCCCAGCATATTCACCTTGAGCACCAGAATTTGGCTGAAAAGAAACTTGCGCAAATCCTGTAATTTCGCACAACCACGCATTTAACTGGTTGATCATCTCCAAATATCCCGCTGCATCCTCTTGTGAAACAAAGGGGTGTATATTGGCCATGCTAGCCCAACTTACAGGCATTAATTCAGCCGCGGCATTAAGCTTCATTGTACAAGAACCAAGAGGGATCATAGCGCGATCCAGCGCCAAATCCTTATCCGCCAAACGACGCAAAAAGCGCATCATATCTGTCTCTGAATGAACCGCATGAAAAAAAGGCTGAGAAAGAAAAGCAGCATCCCGTTTTTTTCCAAAGAGTCGTGGAGAAACCTGATCGCCTAATTTTGCCCCAAAAAGCTGCGCTAAAGCACCAGCATCTTCTTCTGTCGATAATTCATCAAAATTGATTGCAATAGTGTCATCATCGAGAACACGAATAAGGCGCCCACCTATTTTGGCTTGATGCGCAATCTCTCGCGCTTTTCCCTTAACAGAAATACTCACACAATCAAAAAAGCTTTTCCCTTCAACATGAACCCCTGCTGCTTCTAAACCAGCAACAAAACGACATGTTAAATGATGAATTCGCTGCGCAATTTCTTGTAAGCCTTTTGGCCCATGCCAAACAGCATAAGCGGTTGCCATATTAGCCAACAAAGCCTGCGCTGTACAAATATTTGACGTCGCTTTATCGCGCCGAATATGTTGTTCACGTGTTTGCAAAGCTAAACGAAAACCAACGCGTCCTTTGGTATCCACGGATTGACCAACAATACGCCCTGGAATAAGACGCGTTAACGCATCACTCACGGCAAGGTAACCAGCATGTGGACCACCAAATCCCATCGGAACGCCATAACGCTGCATAGAGCCAACAACGATATCTGCCCCCCATTGAGCCGGTGGCTCCTGAAGGGTAAGCGCTAAAGGATCAGCTACAACGATAACTAAAGCTCCCTTTTCCTTTGCCTCTTTTATGATCTCACTGTAATCATGAAAAGAACCTTTTGTATCTGGCCAAGATAAAACAATTGCCGCTGTATCAGAATCAATTTCGCCATTTTGGCTAATCTGAATCCCTTGTGTTTCAGCACGCGTTTGCGCAACACTTAAAATCTGAGGGTGTAAAAGACTCTGAAGAGAAATTTTTGTTTTTTTCTCACGGAAAAAGCGAAAAGCAAGGGCATTGGCTTCAGCTAAAGCAGTTGCTTCATC
Source organism: Bartonella sp. AA83SXKL (assembly GCF_042196965.1). Taxonomy (NCBI): domain Bacteria; kingdom Pseudomonadati; phylum Pseudomonadota; class Alphaproteobacteria; order Hyphomicrobiales; family Bartonellaceae; genus Bartonella; species Bartonella sp. AA83SXKL. The sequence continues at coordinate 20,171 of NZ_JBHIRG010000014.1, read as the reverse complement.
AAGAAGGGAAGCAGCAGAAACAGGCAAACCTGTTAGTTCACTAACCAATGTCTGAAAATAAAATAAAAGCTCTAAACGACCCTGGCTAATTTCTGCTTGATAAGGCGTATAAGCAGTATACCAAGCAGGATTTTCAAACAGATTTCGTAAAATAACCGGAGGCACATAAGTTCCATGATATCCTTGCCCAATAAAACTTTTGTGCACATGGTTACGCTCCATCATCTTGGAGAGTTCTTCCAAGGCTTGTCCTTCACTAGCAGCCTCTGGAAGATTCAATGAACGTCCCAAATGGATAGAGTGTGGAACAGCTTGAGAAATGAGTGTATCAACACAATCAAGCTCTAAAACATCAAGCATTTTTTGTGTTTCATCAGGACGCAGCCCAATATGTCGAGAAGAAAAAGAACGCTCGATCATGGTACTCATCCAATCAAAGCCTTATAAGCATCTTTATCTAACAACCCCTCCAGTTGTGTCTCATCCTGCAATGTCATTTTCCATAACCAGCCTTCTGTTTCGGCTTTCTGATTTACCAATTCAGGATTATCAGCCAAGGCTTCATTTATTTCGACCACTTCACCATCAAGAGGAGCATAAACATCTGAAGCCGCCTTCACTGATTCTACAACAGCCGCCGCCTCTCCTTTGGAAAGTTTTGTTCCACTTTGTGGTAAATCAACAAAAACCAAATCCCCTAATTGCTCTTGCGCATAATGCGTAACCCCAACAATCACCACTTGCCCTTCAACGCTAAGCCATTCATGGTCATGTGTAAAATAAGTTTTAGACATAAAAAATCATCCTTTAAAATAACGTTGTTCAACAAAGGGAAGAGAATGAACTGATAATACAATCTTTTTGCCTCGCAGTTCTGTAAAGACTTGTGTCCCTTCAACTTTAAAATCAACAGGAACGTAACCCATCGCGACAGGACCATCAAAAGAAGGACCAAAACCACCTGATGTTACAATGCCAATCTCATTACCTTGATCATCAAGAAGCAGCGCACCGGCACGAATAGGTTGGCGCGTTTGCGGTTTTAATCCAACACGACAACGAGCCGGTCCTTTTTGCAGTGCTTCAAGAAAAGCCTTTGCACCATAAAATTGTGCTTTTTCTCGAACATTTTTAGGAACAGCCCATGTTAGAGCCGCATCAATAGGTGTCGTATCAGGGGTAATATCATTTCCATGCAAACACAGCCCCGCTTCCAACCGCAAGCTATCGCGTGCTGCAAGTCCAATCCACTCAACACGAGAATCACTCAGCAATTTTTCAGCCAACATATGCGCATGCCCTATAGGCAAAGCAATTTCAAAACCATCCTCTCCCGTATAACCAGAACGCGTTATAAACCAATCCTGTTGTGGTTCGAATCCTTGCATAAAGAACAATTCATTCCCTGGTAAATCGGCATCAGCAAGAACGGCTGCCGCTTCAGGACCTTGAAGCGCAAGCAATACCCTTTCAAGGGCAATCACTTGACATTCAAAATCAACCGCACGCTTTTCCAATTCTAAAAAATCAGCCTGTGCATTCCCAGCATTGGCGACCAACATAAAACGACCCTCTTCCAAACGGGTAATAATAAGATCATCAAGAATACCAGCCTGCTCATTAAGCAAATAATTATACCGTGAATGCCCAATCTTTAAAGCTGCTGCATCAATGGGAAAAGCATAGGACAAAAATTCCACAGCTTGTGCCCCTTCAACCGCAATCAATTTCATATGAGAAATATCAAAAAGTCCTGCATGTGCACGCGTATGAAGATGCTCTTTTAAAACGCCAAGAGGATAAGTTAAAGGCATGTTCCAACCCGCAAAAGAACCAAATTTTGCTCCTGCTTTTTCATGCAAATCATATAAAGGAAGTGTTTTTAAAAAAGATGTTTCTTGTGCTGTGCCCATAATAACTCCAAAGCTGCGCTAACGCCCATAGAATATGGTCGTCTCTGCCCCCTCTGTCATCAACCTGAGAGACTCGCGAAAAGATCTTTCGCTTACACCTTCGGCGCGGGTTTTCCCGACTTTCCAGATCTGCCTTCTTCCTTTTACGGTCCTTAAAGCCTGAGAGATTATGGGCTATTTCCCCTTCGGCGGCAATGCGAAAATTTGCAATCTGCACTCTCCCGCAAAAGAATGAAAGAAACGATAACGCTCTTTCCAGCATATTTAAACCTATAGCCTATCTTTATCACACTGTCATTAGTAAAGTGATGAAAATGTTCTCATTTTAAAACTTGCATAAGCTGCTTCAAAAGATTTATAATATTATCCTTTTGAACCTTACAAAAATTGCAAGGAACACATTTTAGGAAATTTAAGACAAAAATCAAAAGCTATAAACAAAAATACCTCTTGAAAATCATACAAAACGTCACACACTAAAAAGATCGCAAAGCAATATTCTTTCGCGCGCAGTTCAACCTTAAAAATAGGGTTTCATATTCTTTTTGAGAATAAGGACTTCAAATATTTTATAAGTATGATTTTAATGCACAAGAAGTAGGTTTTCTGCTTTCTCAATAGTGTCATAAATAGCGACTATTTACAGACTAAAACTACCGAACAAAGGTGACAAAATACTCATGAAAGCTGGTAATATCTCTTACAATTGCGAAAATGATCTTCCAAAACAAATTGCTCTTTTTCCTTTAGAAGGTGCACTCTTACTACCCGGTGGTTTTTTATCACTCAATATTTTTGAACCAGAATCACTTGAAATGATTGAAAATGTTATGGTAACTGATCGTCTATTGGGCATTATTCAACCACTTTCATCGGATACAGATCGCTTCTCTACACAACTTTATAAAACAGGCTGTATAGGGCGCATTACAAACTACAGTGAAACAGGAAATGGACAACTGTTCATTATCTTACAAGGTGTTTGCCGCTTCACTTTAGAACAAGAATTGAAAAACACAAAATCCTATCGAACAGCTCTCATCCAATCAAACATAAAAGACTTGCAAGAATTTGATATTGAAGAAAGCATTAACCGAGAGAACTTACTCGACGTTGTAGAAAAATATCTAACCATACATGAAATGGAATATAATTGGAGCAGCATCATAGAAGCCCCTACACCTATATTGGTTAATGCTTTTTCAGCTCTTATCCCCTTTACACCAGCAGAAAAACAAGCTCTCCTTGAAGCTCCAGATATCGAAAGCCGTGCCCAAACTCTTCTTGCATTAACAGAACGCTCGCTCATGAAACAAACAGGAACAGATTACCGCTTAAACTAATGAATGTCCAAACATGAAAAAAATGACCACAGATCCCAAAATGCTCGAATTGCTCGTCTGCCCAATGACGAAAGGCACGCTCTCTTTCAACCGAAAAACACAAGAGCTCATTTCTCTCAAAGCCAAACTTGCCTATCCTATTCGTGATGGCGTTCCCATTATGCTTGCCTCAGAAGCGCGCCCTTTGCAAAACAATGAAGAAATAACGCATAAAAAATAAAAAATCCTCATGCAATTTCCTTCTACAAGCCCACTGTTATCAAGTCTCTATCAATATGATATCTCAATATTTACGATTTCTGAAAAAAGAACTTTACAATAAAGATATTTATATCGCTTTACACCTTGTAACAAAAGCCAAAAATATCATCAGATTCTCTCATTCCAGCCTGTTCATACTGAAGCAATCAAAACCATTCGCTTGCACCACACAAGCATCTGAATAAAAATGGCTCTTATGAACTTCTTAAAAGCAAGAATTATAATAACATTTTGAACCAACTCAGGTAAATGAAATTTATTATATTAAACATAAAGATTGTTATATTTCATGGGCTTTAATTTATACTATTTACGAACAACATATTTGAGATACCTCGATTTAAGATGAATAAAAACGACAAGTTATATCATCTTATGTATACCATATCGGGACAAGAGTATTTATCTGTTTGCGTAATCTTTGAAACGGAGAAGCAACCTAATTTGGGGGAAAAAACATAAAATCGTAAAGGAGAAAATCACCCCATTACCTTACCATCACCCTTTAATTTCGCTTTACAATTTTTAAAAGTATCTAAAGTATCTCAAGCAATATTTTTTATGTATAATATACGCATTAATTACATGAAAACTTGAAAAAACAAACAAGAAACACTGTTGTAATTTCAATTGACGATTGAAAGTAATTGCCTTATGAAGAAGGCTTGTGTTTTTGGTCGTATACGCGACGATCAATAGGGCCTGGAAGCCCGAAACCGAGCATAAAGATTAGCCCGCTTTTGCGGATATCCCGGAATTTCCGGGGGCTCTTGTTATGTCCAAGTGCTTTCAGCACTAAAAGCAAGGGGCTGACTCGGTTTCAGCACTTCCAGACCCCGGAATACTAATGCGAGGGCGCTCGCAACCGGTGGGGACATCAAGTGAAAGCCAAAAATCTACATTTTTACGATATTTCTTTAGGCAAAAAAATTCGCTTCAGAAGAAACGTCATGGGGTTTTCTCAAAAACAATTAGGAAGTCATTTAGGCGTAACATTCCAACAAATCCAAAAGTATGAAAAAGGCTTAAATCGCGTAAGTGCAAGACGTTTACAGGAAATTGCTCATATATTAGATGTTCCCGTTTCCTTCTTTTATGCTGATGGCGCAAAAAAAGAAGAGAACCTCTATCATTGTGATGACAGAATAGCAAGCAAAGCAGAATATTTACTTTTAAAAAATTTCAGAATACTGACCCGCAAAAAACAAAGAGCAATTTTGCAGTTGATTTCTGATGAAAAAAATAACTCCTTATTTTCATAAGTTCATTGCAAAGATAATCAAAGTCCTTAATAATATTGACAAGAATTGTGACTGTCTCCCCACACTGCATGAGAATGAAAATGCTTAATCTAATCTGATTTGTAAATAATCCGAATTCTAACGAGTTTAACTTAGAAATAGTGCATTGATTTATAATGATAATCTAACGTCATTGATATTGAATAAGTGTTCCGAATATCGTAAAATTCTTTCATTTCAAACGTGTTCTATATTGAATCAATCAAAATCACTGTTGGCACATTACAAGCAAAGTTGGCGTGTGAGTAAAAACGTACAAAAATGCATACCTCTTATTGAATCGTCTCACAAACCAAGAGCTGTAACGACATTGGGTGCTAAAAAAATGTATGAGGTGCTAACTTGCTCTTTTATTAAACATAAATATGGGGGTGTTCAACGACTTTCCACTCATATAAGTCACTTAAAAAAGGCTTGCCAAACAAGCCTAAGAATATTCCAACGCACTAAAAAAACACTTAAATATATCGAGAAAAATCAAAGATCTTATACTACCATACTCCAAATAATGATATTTTATAGCATAACAGGATTAAAGTAAAAATAAGAAATATAAAGTAAAAAATAGACACGAAAAAAAATATATATAACTTTCATAGGAATTTATCTATATATGGATACTTAAGTTTATCCTGTTGTGCCATAAATTCTATCATTTAAGATATGAGGATATGAAGCACGCATACCTCCTTGAAACATTCAAATGTTTTTTAGATGCCCAATATCTTTTTAAATATTTTTAGGCCTGCTTGTTGAGCCTTTAGTTTAAGTGAAAAATGGGAAGCCGCTAGAATCTAGCTGTTTACAGACTGTAATAGGAAGCTTCGCTTTTAAAGGTATAGGGAGAAAATTAAATAATTCAACAATTAACAGATAAAGTATAAAAAGATTCCACCAACGCGATACGTAATACCATCCTTAAAAAATTCAAAAGTGAGAAGGTAAACAATTGACAGAAGATAAGAAATTCACTTAATTAAAGTGTTTTCTAAAGAGATAATAGCTTAGCGTAAAATATTCAATTTTTTCAATTCTGAAAGATTAAAAGAGACGTATTATTTGAAATAAAACAATTTATTGTGCTAACAATGATGATTGGTGTGCACAAAATTGAGTTGTTGAAAATCAAAAATATAATTTAATGATGTTCCTTGACCAACTCACTCTCTCCTGAGTATAGCACGGGGAATAAACGTGGAGAGACATGAGGAGTATATAGAAAATGAGTTATAAAGTTGCAATTGTCGGCGCAACCGGAAATGTTGGTCGTGAAATGCTTACAATTTTAGAAGAACGTGGTTTTCCTGCGCATGAAATTGTCCCTCTAGCATCACGACGCTCATTAGGACAAGAAGTTTCTTATGGAGACAAAACTTTAAAAGTAAAAGCACTGGATACTTACGATTTTTCTGACACAGATTTTTGTCTTATGTCTGCGGGAGGGAGCATTTCCAAAGAATACGCCCCTAAAATTGCTGCTGCCGGCTGTGTCGTCATCGATAATTCCTCCACGTGGCGCTATGATGCCAATGTTCCGTTGATAGTCCCTGAAGTCAATGGCGAAGCTATAAATGCCTTTTCTAAGCGTAATATTATAGCAAATCCTAATTGTTCAACAATTCAACTGGTCTTAGCTTTAAAACCTCTCCATGATGCTGCAATCATTAAACGTGTTGTTGTCTCTACATATCAGTCTGTTTCTGGAGCTGGTAAAGAAGGAATGGACGAACTTTTCGAACAATCACGCGCAGTTTTTGTTGCAGACCCAATTACATCAAAAAAATTCACTAAACGCATTGCCTTTAATGTCATTCCTCATATTGATGTTTTCATGGAAGATGGTTATACAAAAGAAGAATGGAAAATGACGGTTGAGACGAAGAAAATTCTCGATCCGAAAATTAAATTAACAGCCACTGCTGTTCGGGTCCCTGTCTTTATCGGTCATGCCGAAGCCGTCCATGTTGAATTTGAAAAACCACTAAGCGCATCTGAAGCACAAGCGCTCTTCCGCGATGCACCAGGTTGTCAGCTTATCGATAAACACGAAGATGGTGGTTATACCACACCTTATGAAGGTACCGGAGAAGATGATACCTTTATTAGCCGTGTTCGTGAAGATATCACCGTTGAAAATGGTTTAGCTTTCTGGGTTGTCGCCGATAATTTAAGAAAAGGAGCAGCATTGAATGCCGTTCAAATTGCTGAATTGCTCATTTCTCGTAATTTGATAAAGCCTAAGTCCGCAAATTAACGCCCTGTCCGAAGGACAAAGAGCCCCTAGCCGGTCCTGTCAAAAGTCCGGCTTCTCTTCAGTATAACCTTCCCCAGCTGAAGGTTCATATCACCATCCTAAAGAACTGTAATCCAAGGTATTGTCAAATTTGACTCTGAATATCCTTGAATGCCTCGCCACCTTAAGTTAAGCATTGCCGCCTTAATGACATTTTACGGTACAATAGGATCAGCAGCATAAGCATTGTTTGCTTCATGCTGCTGATCCTTTTTGTCATTCCGGTTATGAAATTAACTTTACCCTTATCGAGCAGGATAGGTCACGACACGGTAACGCGTTTCATTACGTTCAAAATTTTTGTAATTGACATTATCAGGAAAGGAGGGATTATAAGCACTCACGTGCTTTACAGAAACGCCTTGTGCTTTTTGCGACGGATTTAAAATTGTTCGTTCATCCCTTTTTTTAACACCTGTAGAATCGATAATCATATCTGTTCTGTATAGTTTTTGCATATTTTTCCGTGTTTTTTGAATCGCCGGAAGAGCTTTAAAGTCGGAAACAGCCTGTTTTACTTTTTCTTTTGGCGATTTTACCATGGATTTTGATTTTGCTGGCATCTTTTTAAAAGCAATGGTAGGAACATCGTTAACATTGACGTAACGTGCAGATGCCCAACCAACTTTTCCATGATAACCAAGAGAACACCAAGTTTTATTGGATAGGCAGCCATAAATTTGCACTTTTGCTCCCATTGGAACCATTGCGATAACTTTATAAGCTGTCGCAGGGCCTGTGCGTAAAGATACCTGACCTGATGCAACACGAGCAACTGTTCCTGTAATGGTTCCAGCTTCCGCGTGAAAAGCAGTCACAGCCACCCCTGACGCTCCTAAAGCCCATAAAGTCATCATTGTTGATAAAAATTTCTTTCTTAACATTATTTTTCTTCCTCTCTTAAAACGTATGAAGGGCAAAAATTCGCCTTTGCAAAAATTTGCCGCGTTTAAATCCAATGATCAGCAACCTTTATTCCCCCCCAAAAACCCCACAACATTGCAACAAAATCTCTCTTTATCGCCTACACGAACACGGCCTTTTGATCTTGATTGCGCAGTATGTTCTTCATGAATTTACGGCTAAAGCATCATCTGATTGTCTGGTTCTTCAACCAATTGTCCCTTACAAAAGTTTTTAAAGGGGCATTGGTTCCCTCAACAAATGATTGCAATAAAAGAATTAATTATTTGAATTTCAGAGAATTTCTATGAACAAATGATGATCAGCCCCCAAAACAACTAAAATAGAAGGAAAAATAATACTCTTAAAAAAATAAAAGTGATTGAATATTCTCTAAAGCTTGTATAACTTTAAATCTGCCTAAAAAGATACAGAGTATATTGAAACTTCCCTCAAAAAATTTTTCGAAAAAGAAAGTTAAAAGCATATGACATTAAAAAATTTTTCTCGTAGTCGGATTATAGGATTATTCCTCTCTCTCTTTGCACTTTTTTTGTCTACTGCTTTTTCCATGGCCGCAGACAAAACAAAAATCAAACTTGGTATTATGGAAGGGCGGGATGCGATTATTTGGAAAACTGCTGCTGAACAGGCTAAACAAGCCGGTTTAGATATTGAACTCGTTTATTTTTCTGATTACGCTTTGCCTAATGATGCTGTTAACGCAGGAGAGATCGATGCGAATGCTTTTCAGCACGCCCCTTATCTTAATGAACAAATGAAACAACGTGGCTATAAACTTTCAATTGTCGGCTATACATTTATTGCTCCAATCGGTGTTTATTCACACAAAATAAAAGACTTAAAAGATCTTCGTGATGGTGCACATGTTGGTATTCCGAACGACCCATCTAATGGTGGAAGAGCCTTACTTCTTCTCAATTCTTTAGGTCTCATTAAGTTAAAAGATCCTCATAATATTCTTGCATCTCCACTTGATATTATCGAAAATCCTAAAAACCTGCAAATTCGTGAGCTCGATGCTGGTATGTTAGGACGAGCTATTGACGATTTTGACCTTGCAATTATAAACACAAACTGGGCTATTGTTTCCGGATTAAACTTCGAAAAAGATGTAGTCGCATGGGAGAGCGCAAAAAATAATCCTTATGATAATATCATCGTTGTACGCACGAGCGAAAAAGATGAGCCATGGGTTAAAAAATTAGTTGCCGCTTACAACAACGATCTTATCCGTGCAAAAATCAAAGAGATTTTTGGCAATACCGCCCAAACATCTTGGTAATTGTGCCAAATATCTGAGTAACTGTGTCAAATATCCGAGTAATTGTGAATGGAAAAACCTACTCTTATCTCCTTAAAAAACATCAGCCGTTGTTTTAACAAAACGGCTGGTGTTCCGGTAATTAATAATCTCTCTTTAAATATCCATGCTGGTGAAATCCTTGGCATTATTGGGCGCAGTGGAGCAGGAAAATCAACACTTATTCGCTGTTTAAATGGGTTAGAGAAGATTGATGCAGGGTCCATTTTTTTTGAAGGTGTTGATATTTCCAATCTATCAGAGATAGAATGGGCGCCTTACCGTCAACGAATTGGGATGATTTTTCAACATTTCAATCTTCTCTCATCGCAGAATATTCTTGATAACATTGCATTGCCGCTTAAATTAAGTGGTGTAAGTAAAAAACAACGCCACAAACGTGCCCTTGAACTGATTGAATTGGTTGGGTTATCTGGGAAAGAATATTGCTATCCGGCACAATTGTCAGGAGGGCAAAAACAACGCGTTGGCATTGCACGCGCTCTTGCTGCTAATCCTAAAATATTGTTATCAGATGAAGCCACCTCTGCTCTTGACCCTGAAACAACACAATCTATTCTAGAGCTCCTTGCTGATATTAATAAACACCTCAATCTCACGATTGTGCTCATCACCCATGAAATGGAAGTTGTGCGCACCATAGCGCATCGCGTTGTTGTTCTTAATCAGGGAAACATTGTAGAGGAAGGACGTGTGAAAGACATCTTTACATCACCGCAAGACGATACAACCATAGCCATGCTCAAGCTTGTAACCCCGCAACTTCCTGAAAAATTTGCGAAAAATCTCAAACCAATCGGACGAGAAGCTGTCATTGAAATTAATATTGCCGGTGAAATTGCCCAGCAGCCTTTTCTTCATCTTCTAGAAAATGAGAGTGGTTTAAAAGCACGTATTTTGCATGGTGGCATTGATACAGTTCAAGATGAAACCATCGGGAGACTCTTCTTGGCTCTTCCTGGAGAAGATAAAGAAGCTTTAGAAAAAGCTGTTCAATGGTTAACGAAAAAAGGACGATATTGTGAGGTCTTAGGCTATGTTTAATGTTCTGTCTCATGAACTTCCCCAAGCTGTTATTGATACAATATTGATGACACTTAGTGCTTCTGTTATGGCATTTATTATAGGGCTTCCCCTTGGTCTTCTTCTTCACACAACAGCACGCGGAGGGATTTTTTCCTCATCTCTCATCAATCGCCCTTTAAGCATGATCATTGACAGTATTCGTGCCATTCCCTTTATCATTCTTGCATTTTATCTTCTTCCCGTTACGCGTATCGTTGTAGGAAGAGGGATAGGAATGCCTGCTGTAATTTTTATACTGACCATTTCAGCTATCCCTTTTTATGCTCGCATGGCGGAACTCTCTTTTAAAACCGTTGAAAACGGTCTCATTGAAGCGATCCGCTCGATGGGTGCAAGTCGTCTTCAAATTATCAGACATGTCCTTATTCCTGAAGCTCTCCCTAGCCTGATTACAGGTTTTACAGTCATGGTCATTTCTCTTATAGGAGCCACCTCACTTGCTGGATATCTTGGTGGAGGCGGTTTAGGGGATATGGCAATCCGCTATGGCTACCAACGCTACAATACCTTCATCATGACCATCGTCATCATCCTTTTGATCGTGCTCAATATTACAACCCAATGGACTTCTGATAAAATCGTACAAAAACTTGATAAAACAAAACATTAAAAGACTTAGAATTTCACATGCCAATACCATCATCCTCTTTGCCACTTTCCAAGTGCAACAACCCTTGCCTATCAAAAACACTCATAAGAGATTAGGAACTTTTTTCTTAAACAGTTTTTATCTCTCCCCATCCGTTTGTAACATGAAAGAAAATAGTTTTAATGGCTTTAATATAAAGGGGATAAAATAAGAGATCTCACAGTATGTGAGACTCTCTTTAATTAAGACATTGGTCACGACCTTTCCCAACCTTAGATAACACATTGAATTTATAATGATAATATGGCGTTATTCATATTGAATGAGAACTCTGAATACCGTAAGATCCTCTCATTCCCAATTTGTTCCATATAGAATCAACCAAAACCTCTCGCTTGCACGTTAAAAGCGGGAAGAGACGTGTGAGTAAAACTATACAAGAAAGAAAGGCGTGCCTCTTATGAATTATCTCAAGCGCCAAGACCTGTCTTAACATTGGCGGCTAGCATATAATATGATAATAGTACCGGTTTTCTTCTTCACAAGCATAAAGATAGGGGTGCTCAATGGCTTTATCGTTATACTATTCACAGGCGCCATTGCGACATGGGTGTAACGAGCGTTGAGAGATGTTGCTTTAAAATAAGCCCGTGAATTGGCAACGCAAGTATATTCCATTTGAAGCGTTCTGTTTTACGTGATGGGTATGATCCCATTAAAGAACGCTATAAACAAAAGCGTGAAGCAATGCACTATCTTCATTAGGAAACTCCTCTTCAAAACGATCTAGGAAAGATAGCAACCTGCTATGGCTATCAACGCTATGATAGCTCCACCATATCTATCATCCTATAGATTATTCTCAATATCATCATTGAAGAAACTTCTAATAGAATTGTATAAAAATTTTATAAAATAAAGCACTCAAATAATCTAGATATTGGAAGGTTTTTCTTCCACAACAGCAACAATAAGCCATTGAGCTGTAAGAGCTGGTTTTTTTAACTTTTCAATTTCCACCGTAACCCCATAATGGAAAACCACTCGACCAGAAGGGCGAATTTCTGCGTCGTCTAACACAAAACGCGCACGTATCCGTACCCCTGTTTTCACAGGACTCATGAAGCGTACTTTATCGAAACCATAATTAATCCCCATTGTGCTCCCTTCCAACTCTGGAAGAGCTTCATAAGCGAGCGTAGACAAAAGCGATAATGTTAAAAAACCATGAGCAATCGTGCCGCCAAAAGGTGTTTTTTTAGCCTTTTCCTCATCAACGTGTATCCATTGATGATCATCTGTAGCACATGCAAACTGATTAATCATATCCTGTGTAACAAGACGCCACTCCGATAATCCCACTTCTTTCCCAATAAAACTGGTGACATCTTGTACTGTTATTTTTTGCTGCATAACGCTATTCCTATTTTATTTGATAAAAGAAACCACCCCTCTTGCTTTTATAAAATCCATTGATTAGAGCATCAAGAATAAAAGATTAATTGTCTTAAAAACAAATGCACCTTATGAATGAGAAAAGTTCTTTAGCAGAATAGTTTTCAAATAGGAAAAAAGAATGGCAAGCAATGTGAACCTAACAGGTTTAGCGCATGATTTGAAACAACGTGCAGAAAACCATCCCCCCATCCGTATTGGACTGATTGGTTGTGGTGAAATGGGCACAGATTTATTATCAAGTATTGCGCATATGGATGGTATAACAGTCGCTGCTGTAGCCACGAGGACACCGTCACGTATTTTTGATGCCGCTACACTAGCCTATGGCGAAGATGGACATGTCTGTGAAGTTGAAAATACTTATGCTCTCACCCAAAGCATTGAAAAGGGTTTGATTGCAGCAACAGATGATATTAACCTTGTTTTGCGCCATGAACAAATTGATATTATCGTTGATGCAACAGGCTATCCCGAAACAGGAGCAGAGATTGGTATCAAAGCGCTTGAGAATAACAAACATCTTGTCATGATGAATGTTGAAGCAGATGTTACAATTGGCGCTTATCTCAAACATGAAGCAGAAAAACGAGGGCTCATTTATACACTTGGTGCCGGCGATGAACCTACTTCTTGTATGGAACTCATAGAATTTGTTTCAGCCCTTGGACATAAGATTGTTGCAGCGGGTAAAGGAAAAAATAATCCTCTGCGCTTTGATGCTACACCTGACGCTTACGAAGAAGAAGCATTCCGGCGTAATATGAATGTGCGCATGTTGGTTGAATTTATTGATGGTTCCAAAACGATGGTTGAAATGGCAGCCATTGCCAATGCCACCGGACTTCTCCCCGATTGCCCAGGAATGCATGGACCACGAGCAGCGCTACAAGATTTAAACAAAGTGCTTATTCCAAAACAAGATGGGGGCATTTTACAGCAATATGGTGTTGTAGATTATTCAATAGGTCAAGGTGTTTCACCAGGTGTCTTTGTCATTGCAGAAATAGCACACCCACGTTTACGCGAACGTATGGAAGATTTAAAAATTGGCCAGGGACCTTACTTCACCTTTCATCGCCCCTATCATTTAACAGCAATGGAAGTTCCCCTCACCTGCGCACGTATTATGCTTTATGGCAAAAAAGATATGGTCCCTCTTAGCCATCCCGTAGTAGAAGTCTGTGCTGTTGCTAAAAAAGATTTACATCCAGGTGATCAGCTAGACTTTATCGGTCTTTATACTTATCGTGCTTGGATAATGAACATTTCAGAAGCACGCGCTCACCACGCCATTCCTTGTGGTCTTTTAGAAAAAGCAACAGTAACAGCTGCAATTAAAAAAAACGAACTCATTACAGTACATAATACTGCTATTCGTGAAGATCAATGGATTGCACGTCTTCGTGCTAAACAAGACCTTTTACTTCATTGCCCTTCTTCCGCTAAGCTATAAATACTCCTGAATTACCTTACTTAACAGTATCCTTCCCTTAGGCAACAGAATAACCCAGAATACACTTCTATCGCAAATACAGGTTTATGTTTTAATAAAAGCATTTTCCAACGATGCACATTACCACTTTCCTCTCACAATATGTCCCGTAAATGCGACAGTATAAACCACTCCATGAGATGGCATAAGATTCATTGTGTATTACTATCTTTACTCTATAAAGATACAAACCAGCACCATCATTTATTTGCCAATACTACAACAGTCCTTGAACCTTAGAGATAATTCATAAGAAGAATTTTTACTCTTTTTTTTAATAATTTTGTCCATACACGAACACAACTTGTTATACATAAAAAATACTTTTGATGTATTTAACATAAACAAATTTGAATGATAAATAATAATTTCTCATTTTTCTTATTACATGAGAGCCATGGATATAGGGATATTTTTTATTTTATCCCCTTATGAAAGATAAAAAAATTTAAAAAGGATAAAATATACCTTTGATGAATAATCTTCATATGAGAAAAGGCAGACAATATTAAAAGACTGATAAAGATAGTAAGTATACTAGACTTATTACTAGAAAATAATCATAAACTGTAAAAAAATCAGGTTACACTAATTTGTAAAAAAAACATAAATGTAGGATCTTGAACTTTAATAATGTTAATAAAAGATACATTTATTATTAAGAGTAGTGATTTTATTATCTATTGCAGTATAAATAATTTAAAATATTTATTTTTTTAAATAATGAAGTGAACAAAAAAATCCTCTACTCTGTCGATGAGCTTTCTACTAAAGTGTAATGAATATTCCAAAAAGAGATACAACAGCACTTAATACATCCCCAATACATAAAGAAGCAAGAAGTGATAAAATACCTATTCCCCCCCAAAAGACTGAACCTGAAAAGGCAGCAGCTTTTTCAGCTTTCCCTAAAGCAATAACATCTTGTTCCTCAACGCCTTGAATAACAACTCTATCCACAGCTTTAATAGCTATATTTTTTTCTAGTGTAGGAATAGTAATTGCTATTCTAGCTTGAACTTTGTTTTTTACAAAACTTGCATTTCCCTCTATAGTTTGTACAAAAAAAAGAATAAATAGTGTAAAAGTAAATGAACATACACGATTTTTAAATATTTTAAACATAGCTTTCTTTGCTCCTCTTTTTCTTCACTGAAAAAAATGAAAGAATATTCCCATATATAAAAACCAAAACTTATATTTAATCATTTATAATAAAATATTATATGTAATTTTGTTATTATAATATAACACATTATGTATTACATGTAAAGATAAAAAACAATAAATGATAAAAATAATTTATTCCTTTTACACCATAATAAATCAAGATACTAACAGTAATATTATTTTGTCATTTTATTGCTATAATTAAAAATAATAAGAATTTGTTAAATTTCTTATTATAAGAAATATTACGAAACAAATTAATTTAAAAAATTATATAATAGAGCTTTTATAAATAATTTAAAATGTAATTAATTTTAAAGAACTATAAAATTTAAAACTGCCAATATAATGATATATGATTGTCTATTATTTCAATAAACATAAAAATGAAATAGTACTTAATGGATTTTTATTATATCACTTATCAGTAATATTGAAAAATAAAATTGGTAGCGAATAAAAACTTGATCTAAAACAAATCTATCCTAATAAAACAACCTTAAAATAGTGTACTCATTTTCTATAAAATAGGTATAAAAATGTAAAAAAGCAATTAAGATCTCTATTTTAAAATGGAAAAGACATTAATAAAATAATTCTCAACTTTTACTGATATATAAAGAAAAAAATATCGCATAGCATCTTCAAAGAGGTAATTCAGCCCCCTTTATCTCATACAGCATAAAGAACACAAAATATTGACTTTCAAACCTAACAAAACAAATGCATAAAATAAGTAAATCTATCAGATTTACAAAAACATTATAAGCAATACTAGAGCTCCAACAAACTACCTAAAATTAAATAAAAAGAGAGTCATGAAAAATGAAATGATCCCAAAAATACTGAAAAACAACTTTCTTTCTTAATTTTCATAAAAGTTATTCAATATTTTTCGTCAATATTGTAGAGCGCAGCCTTATTTATATTTTGAGTAATTATATTTACTCTGTATTAGTAAAAAATAATTCTCTTTGAAAGAAATTTTTGGCAATATTCACATAACTGTCTGCAATTTGTGCAAAATAAATAATAATAATAAAGAATTGATCAAATGCTTTAAATAAAAGGAATAGATAAACTTAATAAAAAATTATATATTTCAATAAATAATGAAAATATTTTTCATTATTTGATGTATAAGAATTTAATATGTATGAATATTTACTTATTAAAAATGAGAATATACATCAGAAATAATTACAAAAGATAACTATCTTGAGAAAGTTTGCCTAATATTACAGAAAAATTGCGTTGGCTTTGCTCAATAAAAGTTTCTCTATTTTTAACAAAGCTCTCATTTTTATGCATCCATATGTGATGTAAAAAGACGCCTATTTGCGTTTCTCTTATAGATAGATTAAATAATGACAGCACCTTCGATCACTTTGTCTATGTTAACTTCTCTTTTAGGCAATAATTTATGGTATCTAACAGGCCTTTTCTCGCTCTTTTACCTTTGGGCGCACACGAATATCACGGAGAGCACCTTCCTTTCGAAACCGACTGGATTATAGCTGAAGCTTTTGCAAAAGCCCTCACTTTACAAACAAAAGAGCAGTTTCATATCGCACTTTTACCGGTTGAAAAGATTGGCTATTCTATAGAACATATGGATGTTACAGGTACACAAACCCTTACCTTTTCTGATGCGATTAAGCGATGGATAAAGATTGGTGAAAACTGTTATCACAAAGGGATCAACCGTCTTCTTCTTCTCAATGCTCACGGAGGAAATTCACCTTTAATGAGCATTGTTATAACCGAATTACGAAGGCGCCTTTCCATGCTCGCTGTAGCAACAAGCTGGAGCCGTTTTGGTTTACCACAAAGTCTCATGGAGCCATCTCAACAACATCTTGATATCCATGGAGGCTTTATCGAAACCTCTCTCATGCTCTATTTAGCACCAGAAAAAGTCCATATGGAAAAGGCAGAAAATTTTCATAATAAACAAGCGGATATGATTGCCAATTATCGGTATTTACGTGCTTATGGTCCTCATGCCTTTGGTTGGACAATGCGAGATCTGAACACGCAAGGTGCAGCAGGAAATGCAAGCAAAGCAACACCACAAGCCGGTGAAGCAATCTTTTCTCATGTTCTGTCTCAGCTTCGTGATTTACTTGATGATATCAATCGATTTAACATAAACACATGGCAATAAAGAACAATAAAAGGTCTCTCCATGGAAACGATACACTCCAAAAAACTTCCCGTTACGGTTCTCACAGGCTATCTTGGTGCTGGGAAAACCACCCTTCTCAACCGCATTCTCAATGAAAATCATGGCAAACGTTATGCCGTCATTGTCAATGAATTTGGTGAAATTGGTATTGATAATGACCTGATCATTGAATCAGACGAAGAAATTTATGAAATGAATAATGGCTGTGTTTGCTGCACCGTGCGTGGTGATCTCATTCGCATTCTGGAAAGTCTGATGCAACGTTCTCATCGATTTGATGCGATCATTATAGAAACGACAGGGCTTGCTGATCCCGTTCCCGTAGCACAGACCTTTTTCATGGATGATACTATCCATGAAAAAACAGCTCTCGACAGTGTCATAGCAGTCGTTGATGCAAAGCATTTTCCCTCTCAATTAAAAACAAGTCGTGAAGCTGAAGACCAAATTGCTTTCGCGGATATTATTCTTTTAAATAAGATTGATCTTGTCACCCCACAAGAACGCAGCCATGCTGAATCCCTTATTCTGGCCATTAATCCTCGCGCTATACTCTATACAACACAGCGCACCAATATCCCTCTTGAGACACTCCTTAATCGTGGTTTTTTTGATCTCCAACGGACTCTCGATCATGAACCTCATTTTCTCGATCACGAACATGCACACCAACATGCCAACCATGTGTGCGGTCCCGATTGTCATCATGACCATCATCACGCATCCACCATTCATGATATTACCATCACTTCTGTAAGTTTAAAAACAGATGCTCTGCAACCAGAAAAGTTTTTCCCTTGGATCCAGCAGGTTACACAGCAACAAGGGCCTGATATCTTGCGTCTTAAAGGCATTATCGCCTTTCAAGGAGACGATGATCGTTACGTCATTCAAGGGATACATATGCTTCTTGAAGGACAACATCAACGCCCATGGCGTGAAGATGAAAAACGAGAAAGCCGCCTTGTCTTTATAGGACGCTCTCTTGATGCTGAAAAATTAAAAACTGGTTTTGAAAATTGCGCATAAGTGAGTGATAATGCCAAACATTACCCATTATGATCTCAAAAGTTACTGCCTTTCCTGCGGTTTTATAGGCAATAAACCAGCCTTTGTTTCCGTAGAAGGTTTCATTGTTTTTTTTAATCCAACCCCACAAATCGTTGAAGTTCACCAAGGAATAATTTCAAGCCATTTTTCCCATGACAATACCGCGATCATCACCGGTGGAGAAGATGGAAAAGTCTGTCAAACAACCGCAGCAGATCACACGGAATTGTTAAGCCAAAAAGAACGCAAATGGATAAACAACGTTGCTTTTGGTCCACAAAAAGCTTTTGCTTTTTCCTCTTCACGCCTCGCATTTGCGCATATTGGAAAAGAACGACAAGAGCTCACACATGAACGCAGTGTAGAAGGCCTTGCTTTTGCCCCAAAAGGTTTGCGACTTGCCGTTGCCCATTACAATGGAGTCACTCTTCATTGGTTATCAACGCAAATATCTCCCACCACATTGGTATGGAAAGGAGCTCATTGTGGTGTCACCTTTTCACCAGACAACCGCTATGTCATTTCCACCATGCAAGAAAACGCCTTGCATGGCTGGCGTCTCACTGATAATCAGCACCTCCGCATGAGTGGCTATCCAAGCAAAGTCAAAAGCTGGTCTTGGAGCGCAAAAGGAAAATGGCTAGCAACATCAGGTGCCTCTGCCGCAATTGTTTGGCCCTTTCATACAAAAGATGGACCCATAGGAAAAACACCACTAGAACTAGGCACACGAGCAAATGCGCTTGTTAGCACCGTTTCATGCCACCCAAACAAAGAAATTGTAGCAATAGGCTTCAATGATGGAATGATTTTAGCGGCACATTTTCATGATGGAAAAGAAGTCCTTCTAAAAGGTTGTGGGAAAAGCGCTATCTCAGCACTTAACTGGGATCAAGCAGGGCAAAACCTCTCCTTCGGTAGCGAAAATGGTGAATGTGGTATAATCAATATCGCTGATTAAATTACACCGACAAGCGCAATTATCGCCGATAAAAAATGCCCACACAATCCTCCAGAAATCTTATCCCCGTGCATCTCCAGAGCTCTCAGAAATCCTATCTCCCTAATCTCCCCCCCAAAAATCTCCTAAAATCTTCGTAATCATTAAATCTTCCCTCTTCCTTTTCTCCCCCCTTTAGACAAGAAAATACCTTAAACATGTTTTTTGACCTTTTAACATTGCTACCCCCATCATCACCCTCAAGACCGCCCCCCCATCTCCCTATAAACATCTATATAGGCTACATACTTCCACAAAAGCATTTTTCTTAAAAATTTGGCAAAAAATAGCTGATATCATCATTAAAACAACGATTTATTCCTACGATCAGAAGAAGGGAATTCAACACTATTTTCCTAAATAAAAAATTTTTTGATTTCCCCTTCTGAAGGGCAAAGTTTCCTACGAGCAGCCTTCTACACTTCAGTTTCTTGCCTAGAAAATTCCATCTAATAATCATTTCATGGAGCTTCTATTACCGCCCTCTGTTACGGTATCTCCTTCATCTCCGGATTCTGTTCCTTCTCCTTCTGCCCCTGTTAAACCAAAGCCTTCTGGGTCTTTTGCCCCTGTTAATCCTTCGTCTAATCTCTCTATACCGCTTGATGTTCAGTCTAATCTCTAAATTAGAGCGGTTGTTCCACAGATTCCAACTTATCTTCTTTTGCCAAATACCTTATTTCATGCTGGTTTAGTGGATATGACCACGCAAAATAAGTCGTTTGAGACAATACGGAATGCTTTTCATTCCTCTTGGAAAGATGATAAAAAGACAGCCT
>NZ_JBHIRG010000013.1:39800-42845 GCF_042196965.1 Bartonella sp. AA83SXKL | reverse complement strand
GCATTGGCGATTATATTTTTCCAACGCGTAATGGTAGTGGTATCAGCACCAAAAAAACGCATGACGGCTTCAAAGGCTTGCCCAAAAGCCCGTATTATCCCCCGTGCAAAGCCCTTCATAAAAGAAGAAAAACGGTCCCAATATTTCCACAAAGCAAAACCAGCAGCCAGTATGACCGCCACAACAGCAGCAACCGCAGCTCCTATTGGGGTAAAAATACCCCCCGCAACAGAGGCAATACCAGCCCCAACCACTTCTATCACTGTCCCGATCCAACCAAAGGTACTCACCAATGCTGCACCTGAAACCGCAACCCCTCGAAATGCTGCCATGAGTAAAGTCATCGGGTGAAAAAGACGCAGCGCGCTCCCACCAAGCCCTGCCATCGGCTGCACGGGTGCGCACCACATTGACAAAGCGCCACAATGGGTCACTGGAGGTGGTGTGGTTGCCCCATAAAATACGTCCATTGGCGACAATTTTTCCATGGGCATTTTGGCTAAGCCGTGCTGGAATAAAGGTAGCAATATCGGCTTGGTTAAGGCGATTTGCTTCATGATCGATTTCCCCATCAAAATAGCTAATGGGGCGCGCTGTTCCTAAAATGCCTTTGACATCTTGGTTGGAGGGAAACCAAAAAACACCGCCCCTTTGCTTGTCGCGTTTGATAAACATGGCGGCAGCAAAGGGACTTGCCGGTTTAACACTCCAACCACCATCACTATTTGCCACCCAGACAAAGGAATCAATCAGGTAACAAAAATGCAACAATTAAACTTCCCCCTGAAGATATAGCAGAACTCGTAGCAGAGCTTGATAAAAAGTTACAAGAGCTTGTTCAAAACATCAAAGACAGAGAAGAAATAGAGCTTACCTTGCCTCTTTTTAAAATTGCATTTAAAACGTTAAATAGAGGTTGGAAAAGCACTCAAGAACTACACAAATCCAACCTAACCATCATTATACAATGGAAAATGAAGGTGCATTTCTCCTTACATTAAGATTTTTAATAACACTTTGTTTTTAACATATTATATCTTTTTTTGCTTTTTGGGCTGATTTTGGAGCGAACTTCACAATTTATAGATTTTTTTCAAAGGGGCTTAAAAGGCGGTCTTCTAGGCTTTCACAGAGTTTTTTTAAATCTTCAAAGCCTTTTCCTATTTTCCATTGAATCACAGTTTTTTCTCATTTTCACTCTTTTTTAGATGTCAAAATCCATTTTGATAAAACGCGCATTTAATGGTGAAAATTAGTCATAAAAAATCATAAATTTCCACCTATTCCCACTTAAAAAAACTCCTGTCAAACGACAAACTTTCTTTTTTGTATATCCACAGCAGCATGGATACTGCTATTCTTTATTGCTCATTTCCTCTCTTCTTTTTTCTTTTTATAACTCAATAAAGTTTATCTCTAAACAATGCACAATAATAACACTATGATCTAAAATCAAATAAATATAAATAATTTTTAATATTATAAAATAATTTATATTTATTTCATAATGAATAATATTCAAAACATTATGTATTTTTATAAAAAATATTTTTCTACTTTACATAAAAATAAAAACAATCTATTGGTCCCCAAAGTAGAAAACCATTCATTTGATATCCTTCTTGTAAGCGGGGAAGGAATGCGTGGGGCTTATAAGTTAAGGAAAATATCTAAATGTTTAAAAAATCTCTTTTATCCGGCACAGCTGCCGTAGCTATCATGCTGTTTAGCACTCATTTCAGCGCATATGCGACAGTCCTCAGTGCTACAAGTAATGAAGAAGTAAAAGATGTCTCCGACGACGCATCCGAAAAAAACTATGATGCGATTAAGGCAACAAATAGTGGAAAAATCATTGGCAAGGATTTAAAAGTAACCGCTCCTGAATCTGAAAAAACTGGTGTAACATCTACAGATCTTGGTAGCGAAATTACGTTAAAAGGCACAACAACCATTGAAAAAGCTGTGGATGGGATCCTAGCAAAAACAGGTGGTAAAATCACCAGCGAAGATTTAAAAATAAAAGGAGACGATACAGGAACAGGTGTAACAACCACAGATCCTGATAGTACAGTTGAATTAACAGGCACAACAACCATTGAAAAAGTTGCAAACGGATTTCGGGTAAATAAGGGCAGTAAAGTCACTGCAAAAAATGTAACGATAATCCTTCCTGAAGCTAAAGAAGACAGCATTGGTATACTCGTCGATGGTGCTAATAGCGTGATTGAATTAACGGGTCAAACAACCATTAAAGACATTGCTGGCAGCGGTCTTAGGGCAACAACTGGTGGCAAACTCGTTAGTAAAGATTTAACAATAACGGGCTCTCAGAACGAAAAAAATACCAATAGCACCGGTATAGCAGCCTACTTGCCAAATACTATGATTGAATTAACAGGCAAAACAACCATTGAAAATATGGTAACTGGGCTTTATACAGCAGTTGGTAGCAAAATCGTTAGCGAAAATTTGACAATAACCGGCTCTGAAACTGAAAAAAAGAGTACTGGTGCAAAAGCTGACAACAACAGCGTCATTACATTAAAAGGCACAACAACCATTGAAAAAGTTGCAAACGGCCTTGATATACAAAATGCAGCTACAGTCAAGATGACCGATGGTTCCATTACAGCATCTCAAATAGGTGCTCTTTTCAACGCTAGCGGAAATGATGAAAATAAAAACACGCTGGACAATGTAAAAATATCGAGCAGCAAAGATGACGCCTTGATAGATAAAGGAATAAGTGCCGAAAAAAGCACTGTGTCTTTAAACAATGTAACCGTCACTAAAGCGACAACAGGCATATTTGCAAATAATAACTCCACAATAACAGTCTCTGGAGGTTCATTCGACGGAAAAACTGATGGGGTATATGCTAAAGAAGGCAGCGCCATTACTTTGGACGAAAAAACTGCAGTTACATCATCTGATGGTTACGGACTTCATGCAGAAGGTCCAGCCAAAATCACGAAGACAAAAGGTGCTGTAAGTGGAAAACAAGCTGCATTATTTGCAGAAAAAGGTGGACAGATTGATGCC
>NZ_JBHIRG010000013.1:0-39700 GCF_042196965.1 Bartonella sp. AA83SXKL | reverse complement strand
ACTGGCGCAAAAGCCGATGGCGCTGACAGCGTCATTACATTAAAAGGCACAACAACCATTGAAAAAGTTGCAAACGGACTTGATATACAAAATGCAGCTACAGCCAGTATGACCGGTGGTTCCATTAAAGCATCTCAAATAGGTGCTCTTTTCAACGCTAGCGGAAGTGATGAAAATAAAAACACGCTGGAAAATGTACAAATATCGAGCAGCAAAGATGACGCCTTGATAGATAAAGGAATAAGTGCCGAAAAAAGCACTGTTGCTTTAAACAATGTAACCGTCACTAAAGCGACAACAGGCATATTTGCAAATAATAACTCCACAATAACAGTCTCTGGAGGTTCATTTGATTCAAAACAAGCAACAATATTTGCGCAAAACGGCAGCACAATCACTATAAATGATTCTAAAATTACATCATCTGATAACACTGGGCTCCGAGCAAAAGACAATGGCACCATCAAAATGACGAAAGGAAAAGTTAAAGGAGGAATTTATGCAGCATTAACTGCTGAAAACGGTGGACATATTAATGTTACAGATGTTTCTCTCTCAGTAGCCACAGGTGGTGGAGCTGGTGCAAATGCCAGCGGACCTAATAGTATGATCGAATTGCACGGAACAGAAATTGATCATGCTTTTCTTGGGCTTTATGCAGAAAAAAATGCTATAATTAAAATGACCGGAGGAACTATTACAACTTCTACAGTTGGTGCTACCTTTTATGACAGTAAAAACAATGAAAATAAGTTGGAAGATGTGACAATATCGAGCAGTCAAAAAGATGAAACAGTGGTGTTTACAGGATTAAATTCCCAAGCAAGCAATGTCACTTTAAAAAATGTACACATTACAAATGCAAAATTCGGCGTATATGCAATGGATCATTCTAAAATCAAAATATCAGGAGGATCATTTGTTGGAAACGATATAGGGATTAACGCAGAGAGTGGCAGCACCATTGCTTTAACCGATGATACCCAAATTACATCATCTAATGGTTATGGGCTCCATGCAAGTGGACTAGATTCCACCATCACAATGACGAAAGGAAACATAACGGGGAAAGAGGCAGCATTGACTGTTGAAAACGGTGGGCAAATTGATGCAACAAATATTTTTGCAACAGCAGAGAGAAATGGCATAAAATTTGAAAATCCTGAAGAAGATACAACCTCAGAAATCAATTTAACCAACGCAAAGCTTCACATTAAAAACGGCATTGGAATTAATGTAGATGAATCAACCGGCACAGTCAATCTTGGCAAAAAATCAGAAATCCGTGCCGACGTTCTATTAGTAACCAAAGCTTCAGCTGAAGAAAATGATTTAGCTTTTACACTCAATTCTGATAACTCCATATTAGAGGGTAGAGCAAAAGTTATTAACAGTCCTAAAACAATCTTTAATTTGCAAAACAATACACAATGGATTGTAAAAACCAGCACAAACGAAAAAGATGATGATGGCAATCTGCTTGATATCGCTCAAAGATCTCGTTCTGATATTTCCACGCTTAATCTCGATAACAGCTCCATTGTTTTTGAGAAACCAACAGACGATCACTACCAAACATTGCATATAGGTTCTGGTAAACCAGACACGCAAGAAGTCTACAACGCAACGGGTGATGCAAAGATTTACTTCAACACGGCTTGGAGTGATGGTGCTGCAATAAATGACCAAAAAACCGATAGACTTTTGATCCATGGAGATGTCTCTGGCAACACATCAGTTTATGTCACGGGGCGCTTAGAAGAGAACAATATCGAAGCAAATACCTCTGCTGCTGCCAATGTCCGTGGTCTTTCACTCATTCAAGTTTCTGGAAAAGCAGAAGAAAACTCTTTCAAACTCGTAAATGGCTATACCACAAGAGATGGCTTACCGGATATGTATACACTACGTGCCTATGGACCAGAGTCAAGCCATGGACAAGCCGATGTTGCACAAAACCTCTTTGATGAAAAGAATGAAAATTTCTGGGATTTCCGTTTACAACCCGAGCTGCTTGGCTCCAATTCTGGTTCAAATCCTGATCCTGAAACAAATATCCCTACCGTTGCCCTTGTACCACAAACAGCAAGCTATTTGGTCATGCCAAATGCTCTCTTCTACAGTGGATTAACGGATATGGCTAAACAAAACGCACTTTTAGCCAATATCAAAACATCCGTCTCAGGAAAAGAAGAGGAGAAACAAACCGGTTTCTTCCTCTATACTTACGGAAACACAGGAACCTTATCTTCTGAGCGTGGTCCTCTCAAATATGGTTATGGTGCTGATATCCGCTATGCTGCTCTCCAAGCCGGAGTCACATTGGCAGCAATTGAAGGGCAAAATACCACAACACATCTCGGTCTTGTAGGCACCTATGGGCAGCTGTCTTTCACTCCAAAGGACATGAAAGATGCAGGAAAGAACACGCTGGATAAATGGGCCATTACAGCCTATGGCAGTATACAGCATAACAGTGGTTTCTACATCGATGCACTCTTGTCCTATGGTATCCTAAAAGGGCATATCGCCAATGCCATCAGAGGCAATACCGCGAAGTTGAACGATGCCAAAATGTTAAGTATCTCCACCACTGTTGGCAAAGAATTTGCAACCGGAATGGAAGGCTTAACCTTTGAGCCACAAGCACAAGTTGCCTATCAACATTTGATGTTTAATACCATTGAAGATGCTGATAATTTTACCGTTGATATGAAAAATCCTTCTCAATGGTTGATCCGTGTTGGTGGACGTTTGACAAAAACCATTTCCACTGAAAACAACCGTCCGATGTCTTTCTATGGAAAAGTAAACTTGATCAAAACCTTTGGTGATGATGGTACCATTCATATTGGCAGAGATTTTGACCTTGATCCTATGGGACCTGCAATTGAAGGTGGCGTTGGCATTAATGCGCAACTGTCTCACAATTTCTCGCTTCATGGTGATGTAAGTTATCAACAAAAGCTTCAGAAAACTGGTATAAGTGGTGCAAGCTTTTCAGGTGGTATACGCTATCAGTTTTAAATCAAGGCTGTAAATAGCCTATTCATTCTATTCAATTTAACAAAAAGGCAGCACAATATGCTGCCCTTTTTGTACATTAAAGTCATCCTTTTTCCTTTTAAAGCACCCTTCCCTCTTTATACTTAGTTCTTTACGAAAATCTCCAAGACAAGACACAACAAACGCAACAGAGCACTTCCATCCCCAGTGGATGAAGAGTACTTCCTACTTTGAAAAAAAGAGAAGTCTATTAGAAATAAATTAATACCACTGTATTGAAAGATGAAAAACCACTTTAAGCCCAAGTAAGTTAGCTTTTTTACTAGCTTCTTCTACATCCTTTTTTTCCCTCATAACCCCAATTTGCGTCATATAATAATCCCTACCATCACGTAAAAACCACTATATCAGTATCTCACAATATTTCTCTGAATAATAATATTCAAAATTATAATTCTTTAAATAAAATCAATTATAAATACATTTTGTATTAGAGATAATTAATATCAATTATTTTTTAATTTTGACAAAAAACCAAAAATGTCTTACCAAATAAAGACAATTACTGAAATTAATAACAACTATCCATTTTCACTTCTTCTTATGAAATTCGCGGGGAAATGAATATTTGGGGGCTCTCATAAGGAGAATACTAGTGTATAAAACATCCCTTTTATCATGCACGGCTACAGCCGCTATCATCCTGTTCAACATCCAGTTCAGTGCACATGCTGAAACCCTCGTAGTTTCTGAGGGAAAACAACAAGAAGTATCCGATAAAACCTACGAAACTATTCACGCAAAAGACGGTGGCAAAATCATTGGAAAACATTTAACCATTGTTACGAATAAAGATATAAACCAAGGCACAAACAAAACCGTCTATGCTGTAACAGCAGAAGGTGCTAACAGTGCGATTGAGTTACTGGACGGCACAACCATTAAAGGCACTGGTTCTGGTATTTTCTTAGGCCTTGAAGCCAAAGACGGTGCTACACTTCAAATGACTAAGGGAACAATTACATATTCTGGAATGGAGTCCTCCTCATCTAGCATTTTATCTAGCACTGGTGCTTCCTTTTCTGACAGTAAGAGTAAAAAAAACAAGCTGGAAGACGTGGTAATATCGAGTGAAAACGATAACAGTTCACTATCCTTAGGAATAAGTGCTAAAAACAGCACAGTCATTTTAAACAATGTAACCGTAACTCAAGCACTAAAAGGCATATTTGCAGATGATCACTCGACAATAACAATCTCTGGAGAATCATTTCGTGCAAAAAATACAGCAATATCTGCTCAAAATGGCAGCATCATTACTTTAAACAACAATGTTACAGTCGCATCATCTAATGGTAATGCACTCCATGCAGATGGTATAGAATCCAAGATCACAATGAAAGGAGGAGCTGTCATAGGAGGAAATTTGAATGGACATGAAGGCGCATTACTTACAGAAAATGGTGGACGTATTGAAATTACGGATGTTACTCTAACAACCGATAACTTGGGAAACGGTGTAAATGCCAATGGCTTTGGAAGCATAATTGAATTAAAAGGCAAAACAAGCATTAAAAAAGTTAGAGATGGACTGAGAGCAGAAAAAGGTGGTAAAATCACCAGCGAAGATTTAACAATAACTGCTTATGAAAACCAAGAATACGGCACTTCTGGTATAATAGCCATTAATCCTAATAGTGAAATTCAATTAAAGGGGCATACAACCTTTGAAAAAGTTTCGTACGGTCTTGGAGCCTATAATGGTGGTAAAATTACCAGCGGAGATTTAATAATAGTCGGTGGTAAAGCAATTAATGACAACCCCAATGAAGCACGATCTGGTGTATGGACAGCAGGCTCTGGGAGTGAAATTCAGTTAACGGGCAAAACAACCATTCAAAATTTTGATGAAGGTCTTTATGCAGAGGATGGAAGTAAAATCATTAGCGGAGATTTAACAATAATCGGTGGTGAGTCCGAAGCAGCAACCGTTGGTGTAAACACTTGGGAGGCTGATAGTATAGTTGAATTAAATGGCAAAACAACCATTCAAAATGTTGATGTTGGTCTCGCTATTGGTAAAGATGGCACAATTAAGATGATTAATGGCGCTATTGATGCTAATTCTAAAAGTCTAGATACCCAATCCGACGCCCTTCAGAATGGGAAGAAAAATAAAATAGAAGCAAAAAAAGTTGCAATGGTTGTAATAAATGGCGGCCATATTGATCTAACGGATGTTTCTGCAAAAGTAGGAATCAGTGGCTTACAGTTCTTAGCTGTCTCTGATATTGATAAAAATGAATCAGATGATCCACAAAAACACCAAAGTAGTGAGATCAATCTAACTAATGCAGAGCTTCATGCTGAAAATGGTACTGGAATTTTTGTTGGAGCTTTTACTAACGATAACATTGAAGATATTCAAGGTTTGTCAATCGGTACAGTCAATCTCAAAAATTCAGAAATCCATGCCGACGTATTATTAGGAGATGGTATTTTCGAAAATCCAAAATCTTGGGGAACCGATAATTATTGGAATGATAAAAAGGTTAAAGCGATCTCCAACGGCACCTTCACCTTAAGCGCTGATCAGTCTACTTTAGAGGGCAGAGCGAATATTGCTAAAGACAGAAATGTGCACTTTGATCTAAAAAATAAGACAACATGGACGTTGAAAATCAGCAAACATGAAAAAGATGATGATGGCAATCTGCTTGATATCGCTCAAAGATCTCATTCTGATATTTCCACGCTTAATCTCGATAACAGCTCCATTGTTTTTGAGAAACCAACAGACGATCACTACCAAACATTGCATATAGGTTCTGGTAAACCAGACACGCAAGAAGTCTACAACGCAACGGGTGATGCAAAGATTTACTTCAACACGGCTTGGAGTGATGGTGCTGCAATAAATGACCAAAAAACCGATAGACTTTTGATCCATGGAGATGTCTCTGGCAACACATCAGTTTATGTCACGGGGCGCTTAGAAGAGAACAATATCGAAGCAAATACCTCTGCTGCTGCCAATGTCCGTGGTCTTTCACTCATTCAAGTTTCTGGAAAAGCAGAAGAAAACTCTTTCAAACTCGTAAATGGCTATACCACAAGAGATGGCTTACCGGATATGTATACACTACGTGCCTATGGACCAGAGTCAAGCCATGGACAAGCCGATGTTGCACAAAACCTCTTTGATGAAAAGAATGAAAATTTCTGGGATTTCCGTTTACAACCCGAGCTGCTTGGCTCCAATTCTGGTTCAAATCCTGATCCTGAAACAAATATCCCTACCGTTGCCCTTGTACCACAAACAGCAAGCTATTTGGTCATGCCAAATGCTCTCTTCTACAGTGGATTAACGGATATGGCTAAACAAAACGCACTTTTAGCCAATATCAAAACATCCGTCTCAGGAAAAGAAGAGGAGAAACAAACCGGTTTCTTCCTCTATACTTACGGAAACACAGGAACCTTATCTTCTGAGCGTGGTCCTCTCAAATATGGTTATGGTGCTGATATCCGCTATGCTGCTCTCCAAGCCGGAGTCACATTGGCAGCAATTGAAGGGCAAAATACCACAACACATCTCGGTCTTGTAGGCACCTATGGGCAGCTGTCTTTCACTCCAAAGGACATGAAAGATGCAGGAAAGAACACGCTGGATAAATGGGCCATTACAGCCTATGGCAGTATACAGCATAACAGTGGTTTCTACATCGATGCACTCTTGTCCTATGGTATCCTAAAAGGGCATATCGCCAATGCCATCAGAGGCAATACCGCGAAGTTGAACGATGCCAAAATGTTAAGTATCTCCACCACTGTTGGCAAAGAATTTGCAACCGGAATGGAAGGCTTAACCTTTGAGCCACAAGCACAAGTTGCCTATCAACATTTGATGTTTAATACCATTGAAGATGCTGATAATTTTACCGTTGATATGAAAAATCCTTCTCAATGGTTGATCCGTGTTGGTGGACGTTTGACAAAAACCATTTCCACTGAAAACAACCGTCCGATGTCTTTCTATGGAAAAGTAAACTTGATCAAAACCTTTGGTGATGATGGTACCATTCATATTGGCAGAGATTTTGACCTTGATCCTATGGGACCTGCAATTGAAGGTGGCGTTGGCATTAATGCGCAACTGTCTCACAATTTCTCGCTTCATGGTGATGTAAGTTATCAACAAAAGCTTCAGAAAACTGGTATAAGTGGTGCAAGCTTTTCAGGTGGTATACGCTATCAGTTTTAAGGAAAGGAAATTCTTCTCGGAACCTCTTATTTTAAGCAGAGCAGCCTGTGCCCTACATGAGAAGGAAAGCACATGTACAAGCGTATGAGACTGAAAAAAGTGTAAAAGCGAGCGTTGCTTTCCCGTTCGTTTGCACAGAAAGGCTGCACAACTCTGTATTGTGCAGCTTTTTTAATTTTCTATAATATTATGTAGCCCTTTTGTTGATATTACCTCTTGTAAATAAACCCTGCTTTTCTTTTCTGCTAAAGTCCTTTTTATTCCTTAAAGAAACCTCTTTCTTCTTCATGCAGTAGATGTACTAGCTTTTCTTTAAAGGAATTCCCTTCACCTCTTTACGGCAGAAGATCTGCTGCAAAATACCTTTTTGCGCAGAAAATCCAATCAGGCATAACAAACATAACACAATGCTTTGTACTCAATTTATCTAAAATGCTCAGGAAATCATAAAGAAGAGCTAAAGCTTTATCAATCATTATAAGTATTATTTAAGTATATACATAAATATATTTTAGATATACAGAAAACAAATATTAAATTCATTATGTGATTGAAATTATAATAGTTTATATTTAATAATTTGTTTTATAAATTATAAATTACATAGTTATTTACAAAATAAAAAACCATTTAATAAAAATTTATTATAGAATACAAGTAAATAATAAATTTAATATATAAATGTAAAAATAAATAAAGTATAAAATTATATTATATTATATTATATTATTAAATAATATTTTTTATTTAATAATAAAATTATATAAATACTTTATATAAAAGTTAAAATAATATAACCTCCCGATGAAAATTGTGTGTTCTTTATCCTTTTTATAAGCGGGGAGAGAATATGCGGAGGCTTATAAGTTAAGGAAAATCTTCATGTCTAAAAAATTTTTACTATCCTGTACAGCTGTTGCAACAATCGCGCTGTTTAGTGCTCATACTAATGTAAAAGCCGAAAAAATCTTAATGAATTTTCATGGAATAACTGAGGAAGCATCCAACTTCACTGTTGGCGGTATAATAGTGATAAAAGGTAGTGGAATAATTGGAAAAAATTTAGCAATAATTCACGACAGCAAAAACATGGAGGACGACTGGTTGAGCACTGTACGCATTATCGAACCTAATAGCTTTCTTGACTTATCAGAATCAACGATTAAGGCTAAAGAAATCGGTGTGATGGCAACAGACGGTGGTATAATAAAAATGAATGCAGTAGGTATTATTGCTCCTACAGTAGGCTTATTTCTCGAAGATAGCAAAAGTGATAAAAACAAGCTGAAAAATGTGACAATAACGAGCAGTAAAGATGACTTAATGGAAAAAGGAATAGCTCTTTATAAGGAAAGTAAAGTCATCTTGGAAAACGTAACAGTTACTCAAGCAAAAGTGGGTATAGAAGCGTTGGATAATTCTCAAACAACGGTATCAGGAGGATACTTTAATGCAAAAGAGCATGGAATATACGCTGGTACAGGCTCTACAATTACTTTAAAGAACAATGTTACAGTGTCCTCTGATGAATATGGCCTCAATGCAAATGGTGCACAATCCAAAATCACGATGATTGGGGGAACTGTAACTGGGAAAAAAAATGCATTAGTTGCAGCAAATAGTGGATATATTGATGGCATAGATACCACTCTAATGGCAGATGGCAATGGAAAAGGTGCATGGGCTAACGGCCCCAACAGTACAATTGAATTGCATGGCAATACAACAATTAAAGAAGCTGCAATCGGACTTGAGGCAAAAGACAATGGTATCATCCAAATGACAGGAGGATCTATCACTGTTTCCGAGACAGGGGCTTCTTTTGAAAACAGCAAGAGTGACAACAACAAGTTAGAAAATGTCGTGATAACAAGCAGCAGCGATGATAAACCGATAACCACAGGTGTAAGTGCTGATAAGGAAAGCACGGTTACTTTAAAAAATATCACCGTTAAGAACGCACAAAAGACTCTCTTGGCTAATGATAATTCCCAAATAACAGTAACGGACGGCGGTTCCTTTGGCGGTGAGGTACAAGCCAAGCAAGGCAGCACAATTACTTTAAATGATAATGTTATAGTAACATCTGAAAATAATGGGCTTCATGC
This sequence comes from Bartonella sp. AA83SXKL, assembly GCF_042196965.1. Taxonomy (NCBI): domain Bacteria; kingdom Pseudomonadati; phylum Pseudomonadota; class Alphaproteobacteria; order Hyphomicrobiales; family Bartonellaceae; genus Bartonella; species Bartonella sp. AA83SXKL. The sequence goes on along the minus strand of NZ_JBHIRG010000013.1, from coordinate 30,322 downwards.
AGATGGTGAACAATCTAAAATCACAATGACTGGAGGAACTGTAAAAGGGCAAAAAAGTGCTCTGTTGACAGAAAATGCCGGATATATTGATGTCACAGATATTTCTGCGAAAGCACAGTGCAATGGGATAAGCATTGATGACTCCAAAAACGATCAGACTTCAAGAATCAACCTGACCAATACAAACCTTTTTGTCGAAGATGGAACGGGTATTGTTGCCAACAATTCATCAAATGGTAAACTCAACCTCAAAGATTCAAAAATCAGTGCCGACAGGTTATTCGTGGGTATAACTCATGATACGCCAAAACCTGATCAAATCTTTACACTCACCGCAGAAAACTCTCTCTTACAGGGGGGAGTAAGAAATGACGGAAACAGCAGAACAACTTTCGATCTCAAAAACGATACAACATGGTTCGTAAACACTAGCACAAAAGAAAAAGATGATGCGGGCAAGTTACTTGATATTGCCCAAAGATCTCATTCTGATGTTTCTATACTTAATCTCGACAATAGTTCCATTGTTTTTCAACAGCCGACAGAAAACCATTATCATACATTGCATATAGGTTCTGGGAAACCAGACACGCAAGCAGTCTACAATGCTTCTGGTGACGCAAAGATTTCTTTTAATGTTGGATCTGTTGAGAGCTCTGATATAATCGATCAAAAAAATGATCGACTTCTGATCCAAGGAGATGTCTTAGGTACAACAACAGTTTATGTTATGAGTGATTTCAAAGATAGCAATAATATAACAGAAGCTTTTCACCCTTCTTCTAATACCAGTGGAGTTTCGCTCATTCAAGTTTCCGGGAAAGCAGATGAAAATTCCTTCAAATTAGCCAATGGTTATATCCAAGCAACTGGTTCACCTTATAAATATAGGCTTACCGCTTATGGACCAACATCCAGCTATGGTGCTGCAAATGAAACACTAAACCTGTTGGGAGAAAATGATAATTTCTGGGATTTCCGTTTGCAGAAATTTATTTTACCACAAGTAGCGAGCTATTTGGCCGTACCTAATGCTCTCTTCTACGCTGGTTTTATCGATATGGCTCAACAAAGTACTCTGTTAGCTGATCTGAGAACAACAGCTATAGGGATCGAAGATAACGTCAAAAAAAATGGATTCTTTCTCTCTTCCTATGGAAGTATCGCAACCCTATCGTCACAACAATATGGCTATAACACAAACATTCGCTATGCTGCTACACAAGCAGGTTTTACAGCTTCTGCACAAAAGAGCCAAAATACAATCCTATATTGGGGTCTTACCGGAACCTATGCTCAATTATCCCTCACCCCCCAAAATATAGAAGATGCAGACAAGAGTACGCTTAACAAATGGGCAGTCACAGCCTACAGCGGTATAGAGCATAATAGCGGTTTCTATATGGATACACTCTTCTCTTATGGGATCTGGAAAGGAAATATCTCTACAGCCATCGCTAACAGTACCACTAAAGTCGATGATATAAAAATGTTAATTGCCTCAACAACAATAGGTCAAAAATTCACAACGGGTATTAAAGCCCTCACGTTTGAACCCCAGGCGCAACTTGTTTACCAGCGTCTAATCTTTAATGCCTTTTCTAATGCTGATAATCTTAAAGTTGATATCGGTGAACCTTATCAATGGTTAGTACGCATTGGTGGACGTTTGACAAAAACTACTACCTCCACAGAAAAGAACCGTGTCATTTCTCTGTATGGAAAAGTGAACTTTCTCAAAACTTTTGGTGATGATGGTAAAGTACAGATTGGCGACACCTTTCCCCTTGATCCTACAGGATCTTCTATTGAAGGTGGGCTTGGCATCAATGCAAAATTGTCTCGCAGTTTAGCCCTCCATGGTGATATAAACTATCGAAAAAAGCTGCAAAAAACTGGTATATCCGGAACAAACTTTTCAGGAGGGATACGCTATCAGTTTTAAGGAAAGGCTGTAAATAGCCTATTCATTCTATTCAATTTAACAAAAAAGGCAGTATACATACTGCCTTTTTAATCTATGTAAGCTACTATTCTTATCCCCTGAAACTTTTTTCTTTTCTCCTCAATAATCTCCTTCCCTCCTATTTACACGAGTCACGCGGCATATTCATTATCGAATTTGTCTATAAAGCTAAGCAAAGTGTATTTTTAGATAATAAAAAGAAGACTACATTGGAAAAGATAATGATAAAAGAAACTCTCTCTTCATACCTTTTCTATGTTTATCCTCCTGTTTCTTCAATCCATTAGCTTAACAGCACCCTGTAAGGATTCATTTATATGTCCATGTACCGTTTTTAGGCAAACCATTTTGACAATGCTTATCCCTCTCATTCCATACAGTATATTGATTTATAAAGATAATTCTTTATTTTCCATGTTGAATGAGAGTCCCTAATATCGTAGGATTCTCTCATTTCAAACTTGTTTTATGTTGAATCAATTAAAAATTTTCTTGCACGTTACAAGCAGGGCTGGCGTGTGGAGAAAAGTTATATAAGAAAAACCTGAGAATTCCTCTCATGAACTGCCTCAAGTGCCAAGGGCTTGTCACAAAAACATTGGGAGCTGGCAAAGTGTGTGATGGGCTTGCTCTTTTATTAAGCGTAAAGGTATCGGCTTACTCCTTCGTAAGCGTAAAGATGATGGGACTCTATGGCTTTAACGTTATAGCATTCATGACCATCGTAGCAAAATGAGCTTTGGTACCCCTTAAGGAAAAGTCTCTTTTAAAGAAAGCCTGTGAATAGCCCCCTCATCTCTTCTTCTTATAGCAGAAAAAATTTGCTGATCGTTTTGGTTAGTGCATCAAATAATACATCTCAACACTATAGAGCTTTTATAGCGATTATCTTTAATAGACAATTTTTAAATATCATACTTCATAGTGCTTTTAGCATAAGCTTAACCAAGCTAGGTTTTATGAAATCCACTTTTCTCAACTTTTTATGATCATGAAAAAAGTTTTTCTGAAGCAAAACTTCAAATCATAGAGAACACCATCAATATAATTCGTTTTGTTATTTACAATAAAAACATAATGATATAGAAACTGTCTGGGTACTTGCGCCATCAGGGGAATGAAGTAAGCATCAAAGCATACCAAATACTAAAGGCATATCTATGTGTAAGAAATATATTTATAAGAAAAATTTTTTGTTATGTACAATTGCTGGAACTTTGATTTTTTCTCATTTCGGTTCAACTTATGCAAATACATTGGCTCCTGAAACTCCTGGAATTTTGGGGAAGATTGAATTAAATAAGGGAGAAGAAAAGACTTTAAATAATGTTCTTGTCCGCGATAAAGGACCTGGAATATTAGCGCATGATAAAGCAGCTATCACAATTGTAAAATCAACAATACACACGGAAATGTCTGCACTTTCTGTATCAACAGGTGGACGCATTCATGCTAAAGAAATTAAAGCAAATACAGTGTACAAAGGTTTAGAAACAAAGAATGGTATAATCAACGTTGAAGATTCAACCATAACCGTCCAACGAGGAGGTGCCGGTGGTATCGTTTTTTATGAAACAAAAGATTCTTCACTGAAAAGTGGAGAAAAAGTTGTCAATAAGGTTGTTCTTAGCAATACAAAACTTCTTGTGAAAAACGGTACCGGTATTCTTGGTCCCTACTGCTCAAGAGCCGTTGCTGAAGTTCAACTTAAAGACTCAGAAATTCGATCTGACGTATTATTGAGAAATAAAACGAAACGTAAATATTATGACAACGATACTCTTCCTGTAACTTTAGCATTAACCGCTGATAATTCAACAATAGAGGGACGAGCAAGAACTTTAAAAGTCAATACAACGGTTTTGACTCTGAATAACAAGAGCAAATGGTACTTAAAGACCTCTCAAGAGGAAGTCGATACTGACTTTAATGTGTTTAACTATGAGCTCAGTGATATTAAACAACGAGCCCTTTCTACCGTTTCAGTACTGAATCTTAATAATAGTTCTATCATATTTAAGACACCACAAGGGCGGGAAAAAGATCATTATCATACCTTGTATGTAGGGCGAACAGCTGAGGTTCGTAGACCTGAGGGAAGTACAATCCCCGATATAGAAAGCACTTATAATACAGTTTACAATGCCACAGGCGATGCAAAAATTTATTTTAATATTGAATGGAGTGATGGTCTAGTAAAAGAACAGCAAAAAGCTGACCGCCTCCTTATTCATGGTGATGTATCAGGCAGCACAACAGTCCATATCAAGAACCTTGCGAAAGGTGAGATATTAAAAGCTGAAGATTCTGTTTCCTCGAATATGCGTGGTCTTTCACTCATTCAAGTTTCTGGGAATGCAAATGAAGATTCCTTCAAACTTGCACACGGCTACACCACAATGGGGGGCTTGCCTTATAAATATATACTCAAAGCCTATGGTCCAACATCCAGCCATGGGACAGCCGATAGCACACAAAGTCATTTTAGCGGAATATCACAAGAATCAAAAGAAAATACCCTCAAAGACTACACAATCTACACGATATCAGCATTAGGAAAAATGATTGAAGGCGTTTCACCAAAAGAGAAAGAAGCGCAAAATACCGGTTCATCATCCCTTGGACAAGCAAACAACGCACAAAACATTTTGGAAAAAAATCAGAATTTCTGGGATTTTCGCTTGCAAAATGCGACTCTCGATAATGAAGGAAAGATCAGAGCTCTCGTTCCTCAAGTGGCAAGCTATTTGTCCATGCCTAACGCACTATTCTCAGCTGGACTGGCTGATATAAACAATCAAAACACTTTACTCAACTCGATACAGGAAAACACCTTTGATACAAAAGATCATAAAAACAAAGGAGTCTTCTTCTCGACTTATGGAAATAAGATGACATTATCCTCTCACCGTACGCCATTACAATATGGCTATGGTGCCGATATTCACTATGCAGCTTTACAGGCAGGCATTACATTAGCAGCTCTAGAAGATCAAAATATGACCACCAATTTTGGTCTTTTAGGGACATATGGGAAATTAGCTTTCACCCCTAAAGACATGGAAGGTGCTGACAAGAGTACACTCAATAAATGGTCAATTGCTGCATATAGTGGGCTGCGCCATAATAATGGGATATACATCCATGCACTCTTCTCCTATGGAATGCTCAAGGGAGATATCACCACAGCTCTCATAGGAAAGACTGCAGAATTGAAAAATGCTGATACATTCAGTGCATCAGCAACCATTGGACAAAAGTTCGAAACCAGTAGGAAAGGATTGGTCTTTGAACCACAAGCACAACTTGTTTATCAACGCCTCGTGCTTGGCACACTCTCAGATGTCGATGGCTTTGATGTAGATATGGGAAATCCTTATCAATACTTAGTGCGTGTTGGTGGACGCTTAACGCAAACGAAGCTTTCTATTGAAAACGGCGGTATTCTTTCTTTCTATGGTAAACTAAACGTTGTTAAAGCTTTTTCTAACAATGGTACGATACAGATTGGTGAACCATTCCACCTTGATTCTATGGGAGCTGCCCTTGAAGGTGGACTTGGTGTAAATGCACAATTATCACAAAATATCGCACTTTATGCTGATGTTAACTATCAATATAAGCTTCAAAAAACTGGTATATCTGGAGCAAGCTTTTCAGGCGGAATACGCTATCAGTTTTAAGAAAAAGCAAAAAACAATTTATATTCTATTCATTTTAATAAAAGGCAGTACAAATATGCTGCCTTTTTACAATCTATCGGAAAGAAGCGTCAATAACGATTCTTTCTACCACCTTTCTTGAGCCAATTAATCTCACTCAAACCAAATGTAACAAAATCTGTTATCTCTGAATGAATACTGAATTCTCAAAAGAGCTGCCTTTTTGATTTATAAAAATCAAATGCTTTTAATAAATTTTTTTTGTATTTTAAAACACGTAATAAATAATTCTCTGTGTAAGAAAATCAATTAAAAGCTTTTTGTAAGCACACAACAACAGCTTCTCCAAAAACTTTGTAGAGTTTCCATAACAACAGCCTTAAGCAACAAACATCCTTGCAAAATATTTTGTTTCTTAACACTTTTAAACGGAAGACTTATTAAATTAGCTTTTCTGCAATTCATAGTTGCTAACTGCAATCTCTATTTTAAAAACTCTTCTAAAATCATTTTTAAACGATAAAGAACAGGACGCAATATTTCGTTTTGTTGTTTACAATAAAAACATAATGATATAGAAACTGTCTGGGTACTTGCGCCATCAGGGGAATGAAGTAAGCATCAAAGCATACCAAATACTAAAGGCATATCTATGTGTAAGAAATATATTTATAAGAAAAATTTTTTGTTATGTACAATTGCTGGAACTTTGATTTTTTCTCATTTCGGTTCAACTTATGCAAATACATCAGCTCCTACAATGGTTATGGCTCGTGCGGATAAAGCAGGAGAAGAAAAAACCTTTAATAACGTTTTTATCCGCAGCGCATATACAACAGTGGTTGCTGATGACAAAGCCTTTATCACCATTACAAATTCAACAATGCGTTCAGACTCAAATTTATTTACCGCAACAACAGGTGGACGTATTCATGCTAAAAAAACTGTAGGAAAATCAAATTCCCGTGGTTTAGAAATTTCAAACGGCATCATCCATATTGAAGATTCAATCATAAATGTTTCCGGACATCACAAAAGTCGTGGTATCCTTTTTGATTACATCCCAAGTTCCCAAGTAAAAGAGGGCGAAAAAGTTATCAATAAAGCAATTCTTACCAACACAAAACTTCTTGTTGAAAATGGTATTGGTATTCTAGGACCAGATTATGCAAAATCTGTTGCTGAGGTAGAACTTAAAAGTTCAGAAATTCGTTCTGATATATTATTAAAAAATAAAATCCCAGAAAACTCAAAAGATATCGATCCTCGCACTTTTATATTAAGCGCTGACAATTCGATTATAGAAGGACGAGCAAAGACTTTACCTCAAAATACAACGATTTTTACTCTCAACAATAACAGCAAGTGGTCCCTAAAGATTAGTCAATTTGAAGTAGACAAAGAATTTGACAGGTCTAAAGGATACTTGCTCACTGATATTAAACAACGTGCACAATCTATTGTCTCAGTATTGAACCTTAATAATAGCTCTATTATATTTAATGCGCCGCATAAACTAGCAGATAATCAGTATCAAACCTTGCATGTGGGAAAACAGCCAACAGCTGAAGCTGCGAAAGCAGAGCAAAACAGAAGCTCCGATGCAACAACGGTTTACAATGCATTGGGCAACGCAAGGATTTACTTTAATACCGAATGGAGTAATGGTCTTATAAAAGAACAACAAAAAACTGACCGTGTTCTCGTTCATGGTAATGTCTCAGGCACCACAACGATCTATTTCAACAATCTTTCAAAGCGTGCAGAACCATTCGATAATGATGAAGTTTCAATTCCTTTGAATGCGCGTGGTCTCTCACTTGTTCAGGTGTCTGGAAAAGCAGAGGAAGCCGCCTTCACGCTGGCAAATGGCTACACTACAATGGATGGATTGCCCTATAAATATGTATTAAATGGCTATGGACCAACATCCAGCCGTGGGAGAGCTGACAAACAGCAAAGTCTCTTGCAAGAAAGTGAAGAGTTTTGGGATTTCCGTCTACAAAATGCGACTCTTGATGATGAAGGAAAAATCAAAGCTCTTGTTCCTCAAATGGCAAGCTATTTGGTTATGCATAATGCAATATTCTCCTCTGGCTTGGCTGATATAAACAATCAAAATACACTGTTAGATAATATGCACTCAACAGTTTTTGGATTAGAAGGTCATAAACAAAAAGGGATATTTTTATCGACTTATGGCAACAAGATGACGTTATCTTCCAGCCGTAGTCCATTGGAATATGGTTATGGTGCTAATGTTCACTATGCTGCTATACAAGCAGGCATGACATTAACAACGTTAGAAAATCAAAATATAACCGCGAATCTTGGTCTTTTAGGCACATATGGAAAGCTCGCTTTTACGCCAAAGGACATGGAAGGTTCTGACAAAAGCATACTGGATAAATGGTCCTTTACGGCATATGGGAATCTCCACCATGACAATGGTCTCTATGTTAATGCATTTTTCTCTTACGGCATTTTAAACGGACATATTACAACAGCCCTTATCGGCAACACCACAGAATTAAACAATACGGATACATTAAATATATCAGCTACCGTTGGACAAAAACTAGCAACTGGTGTTGAAGGGCTGTCTTTTGAACCACAAGCACAACTTATTTATCAACATATTGCCTTTGGCACTCTTTCAGATATTGATGGCTTCCAAGTTAATATAAAGCCCCCTCATCAATGGTTGGTCCGTATTGGAGGGCGTTTAACAAAAACAGTACTTCCTATTGAAAAAGATCGTTTTCTTTCTTTTTATGGTAAATTGAATGTCATCAAAGCTTTTGGTGAGAAGCGCGCTATTGATGTTATGGAATCTTTCCATCTCGATTCTATGGGCTCTTCCCTTGAAGGTGGGCTTGGCATTAACGCGCAGCTTTCTAAAAATATCGCACTTCATGCTGACGTTAATTACCAACATAAACTTCAAAAAGCTGGGTTCTCTGGAATTAATTTTTCCGGAGGAATGCGTTATCGCTTTTAGAAATCTTAGCTCTCTATTTTGACGCATAAGCAGCGCTGAGATGAAAACAGTGCTGCTTAACTACATTACAAAAAACCGTAATGTATCAAAAAGTGGTTCATTTTTAGCAAAACAAAGAAAATATCTTAAGGAACATCTCTATGCATAAGAATCTTTTGTTATGTACAGCCGCTTGTGCTTTATTTTTTTCTTCTTTTAACTTCACATCTACCAGCACCGCCTCTGCTCTAAGCCCCCAGGAACGCCATGCCATTGATTTAATAAACACACCAACACAAGCAGAAAAAAATCTTGAAAAGATAGCCTCTGGCGCCATGATGGAAGATAATTCGCACTTCAACCAAGCACTTGAAAATCATATGGATCGTGTAAGAAATACGATTAACAGCTCTTTTGCAGGTGCAGGTCGTTATAGTTCTGGTACACATATAAATGTGGTGAACCGCGAAATGGATAATATACGCACCCAAGCCATGGCAAACAAACACCATCTGGATATGCAACATATGATGAAAGCCAGAGCATACCTTGAACAATTACGTCAGAACCGATTAAAAACAAGAGAAAATTTATTACGTGGCTACGACAAAGCAGTTTCCGATGCCGTGCAAGCAGCAAAAATCCTTGATGCTGATAATCAACAGCGTGTTAATACCGCGCGCCAACAATCGGTGAGCCAAGACAATCATAATTGGTTTGAACTGCAAAATAAAGCAGAAATATTACATAAAGCAGCACAAGTGGATAGTGCTTTACAAGGACAAAACAAGGAACTTTCCAATACTTTACGCAAAGCAGTAGCAGTATTAGAGACTTTGAACAACGATGGAATAACCAACGTGAAGAAAAAAGGAGAGACAACCTCTCCTGCATCTGAAAAGAATAAACAACCTCTTATTGACTCCAGCACAAGACAAAGACGCGCTAGTGATAAATTACCACCCGCTCATGTTGCTGCCCAACACAAGGACAGTTCATTCACAAGAACAGATCATGGAATGAGACAGCCTAAAATAAATGAAAATTCGCAATCTGATATTGATCCCCAAACAAACACCACTTCCTCAGCATCAAAAACAACTCTTAATACATCAGCAAAAGCGCATATGAATTTGCTCCCAAAGGTTGGAAATACTGCTACCGCGGCTACAGAGAGCACCTCTAAACTTACAGATGATGATAAAGCAACTGAAACTTCTACTTCTCTTAATGGGACAGCAAAAAGAACAATTCTTAAACCACAAGAAGAAAGCTCTTTAGTCATGCCTATTGCGATGTTTGCTGTTGGGTTTAGTGATGTCAACAATCAAAATATCTTGTTAGACAATATGCAAATAACAATGTTTGAACCCAAAGATCATCCAGAAAGAGGCGTTTTCTTATCCTCTTATGGCAATAAAAGCACCTTTTCTTCCAAGGTTCAAGCAGAACAAGATGGTGTTCAAGCAGATATTCACTATGCTGCATTGCAAGCAGGAGCAACACTAATAGCGCTAAAAGATCAAAATATCAGCAGCAACTTTGGTCTTTTCGGAACATATGGGAAATTATCTTTTACTCCTAAAAACAAGGAGAGCTTTCAAAAAAATATGTTTGATAAATGGTCACTCACCGCATATGGAAATATTCAGCATGACAGTGGCATCTATGCAAGTGCCTTTCTCTCTTATGGAATTTTCAAAGAAAATCACGCTACAGCTCTCATCAAACATACCTCAAAAGTGAAGAATAGTAAAACATTAGGAGCCGCTGCAACTGTTGGTCAAAAACTCTCAACCAGTTTGGAAGGTGTAATCCTAGAACCGCAAGCACAACTTGTTTATCAACGTCTCATGCTTGGTTCTTTATCAGATAGGAGCTCTTTCTCAGATGACGATAACTCTAAAATAGACATAAGTAATCCTTATCAATGGCTGCTCCGTATTGGCGGACGTTTAACGCAAAACAAAGGACATGCTGTTTCTTTCTACGGCAAACTGAACATGATCAAAACTTTTAGTAAAAATTTTCAGCTTGCAGCTATGGGATCTTTAATCGAAGGTGGTTTTGGTATTCACACACACTTATCACAAAATATTCAGCTTCATAGTGATCTCAGCTATCAACATAAATTCAAAAAAGCTGGCATCTCTGCAATAAATATTTCCGCTGGAATACGCTATCACTTTTAAAAATACTTGTATTCCTTATCTTGAAATATGAAGAGATCTCATTATGTTTCGTTTTGTCTCTTACAAAAGAGACATAATGAGGTCAAAGTTTTACTTTTTATGAGAGAGGGGGAAATATTTTAGGAATACATCCATATGAAAAAAAGCTTCTTACTATACACAGTTTCCGGAGTTCTGTTTTGTTCTTCCACCAGTATGTCTTATACTATTCATAGTACAAATCCATCAACAACGATAGATTCTTCTTCTCTACAACCTGCTCGTGTCAAGTCACAAATAAATCTATCCGGAGTTTTTGATCCGTATAAAGATCTATATGATGGAATCGGGCAAGTTATGCCATCATATCCATCTTCAACCCCTAATGGCCTCCTTCCCCCTACAGCACCTAGCTCCACAAGAACGAGCGTAAGCCCTATTTCTACAGAAAGTAAACTTACAACGCCTACTTCTACAAGCACTCTACCTCCCAAAACACAACTTGAAGGAAATTCAGCTGGAAATATAATTTCTTCTTCAAAACAAAACTCTGATCTTAGTCAAGGAAGTACACAAACACCAAAGACTAAAGTTACAGAAGGTGTACAATCTAACCCTACAACACAAAACACTCCTATTATACAATCTTCAACAACAGGAATGGAAGCAAAATCTAGAAGACGTTCAGGGGCGCCCTCCTCTTCTGCAGACTCTTCCAGCGAAAAAACACTATCGAATTCTGCTGTGTCTTCACAGCCAGAACCTACACAACCTTCACCGAATTTACAACCAGCACTTACAAAGTCTGAACCTACAAGAACGGAACCTACAAAACCAACAACAGAGCAAATACCAACATCTAATGAACCAGAACTCGCACAGCCAATATCTTTAAGAGTAGAAACTGAAAAACCAACATTACTGGTACCACGAAAATCTGCAAAACCAGCGCCAGTGCAATCTTCATCTGCACAAAAAATGTCTGAAAAATCAGAGATTGAAAAACCAATATCACCAATAAAACAACCTGAAAAGTCTACACAAATTGAGGATATAAGCGCTGGAGTTGAAGCTAAAAACGGTAAGATCATAACGCTACATAACAAAAAAATTCAAGACAATGGTTTTGCTGTACATGCAGAGGGAAATAATTCAAAAGTCAATATGATAGGAGGAACAGTTGATGCGCGTTTTGTTGCACTAAGCGTATCAGATGGTGGAGAAATTGATGCTACAGGCATTACTGTAACAGCAGAAACAGCTGGTTTGGTAAACATGGAGGGCACAATCAAACTTAAGGATTCAAGCGTCCATGTCACGGGAAATTATGAAGCAGACGGTATTATTTTCCGCAACAATCCGTATAATGCCCCTAGAAAACGATATACACGCAATGCTGAAAGGAACACCAATGCCGTTCAAGAACAAGATGTAGCCAATATTGCTGATAAAGTAACCCTAGAGAATACAAAGCTTTTCGTTGAACATGGTAGCGGTATCAACCTTTATGGAACAGGCGTAAACGGGAAAGTCAACCTTAAAAATTCAGAAGTTCATGCCGATATTTTATTAAAAAATATCAAGAACGAAAGTGCCTCCACAAACACCATTACATTAGTTGCAGACCACTCTTCTTTAGAAGGTCGGGTAAGAACTTCTAAAGATAATAGAACAGTTTTTGATCTAAAAGAGAGGACGAAATGGCTTTTAAAGGCGAATAAAAATGCCACAAATAATGATAATATTTTAAATGACTATAGACAGTTTGGTGTTGATGAAAAATCATACTCTAATCTTTCTGAATTGCACCTTACAAACAGTGCTATTATGTTTGACAAGCCCATTGAGGGACATTATCAAACTCTGTTTATAGGACCTAATCTTTCGCAAGAAGACGAAACAACTCACACAGCAGCGATTTATAGTACAGCGGGTCTTGCAGAGATTTATGTAAACACTCAATGGGATAAACATTCTCCTATCACGGAACAACAAACTGATCGCATTGTGATTAATGGTGATGTCTCAGGAAGTACTGTTGTTCACATCAATCTCCAAACCGATAGCTCTGCTGTTTGGGCAGAGAAGATGGCTTCTCTTCCTTTAGGGACACATGGGATTTCAATCATTCAAGTTTCCGGACAAGCAAACGAAAATTCCTTCACGTTAGCAGGAAACTATATGACAATAGGGAAACAACCTTATAAATATGTACTCACAGGCTATAAGCCTGGAACATCTCATGAGAGCCAAAATCTTTTTGGCAAGAAGAATAGTGATTTCTGGGATTTCCGCTTACAGAATGCCTACATTGATAAAGACAAAAAAGTTCGAGCCCTTTTACCACAGGTAGCAAACTATTTAACCATATCTAATACTTTATTTTCTGCTGGATTTACTGATGTAAACAATCAAAACACGTTGTTAGACAATATGCGCACAACAGTATTTGGGGCAAAAGACAATAAAAAGAATGGTATCTTTTTCTCTTCCTACGGCGAGAAGGTCACCCTATCTTCCAACCGCGATCCACTGCACTATGGTTATGGTGCTGATGTAAACTATACTGCCTTACAATTAGGAGGCATATTAGCCGCCTTAGAAAGCAAAGACATAAGCGCATATTTTGGTCTTTTAGGAACGTACGGAAAGCTTGCCTTTACGCCAAAAGAGATGCAAGATTCTGAAAAGACAACGCTTGATAAATGGTCACTTACCGCTTATAGCGGCATCCAGCATAGCAATGGTATATATGTCAACGCTCTTCTTTCTTACGGAACCTTAAAAGGAAATATTACCACAGCTCTTGTTGGGAATGCCGCAAAATTAGATGGTACCGAGATGCTTAATATATCTGCAACCATTGGTCAGAAATTAGCAACCGATACAAAAGGGCTTGTCTTTGAACCACAAGCTCAATTCATTTATCAAAATCTCATGTTTGATATTTTCTCAGATACCAATGGCTTAAAAGTAGACATGGGCAATCCACATCAATGGTTGATCCGTTTTGGTGGACGTTTAACAAAAACGATAATGGCTGTTGAAGAAAACAAGGCTGTTTCCTTCTATGGTAAAATGAATGTTATCAGAACTTTTGGCGATGGTAAAACAATAAAAATTGCTGATACCTTTCATGTTGATCCTACCGGCTCTTCAGTTGAGGGAGGCATGGGGGTGAATGCATATCTTTCTCAAAATATCGTACTAAACGCCGATATCAGCTATCGGCAAAAACTGCAAAAAGCCGGTGTATCTGGCACCAATTTTTCTGGCGGGATACGTTATCGTTTCTAAAGCAGAAGTTAATTTTAACTTAAATAAAAAAGGCAGCACAAAGTGCTGCTTTTTTATTTAAATTTATATATTTTTTTTAATTCTCAAAAATCATTATCACATCAAAGAAGATTTTGACTTATAATATTTCTTTTGCATATTGAATAAAAAACTGAATACCATAACATTCTCTCATCAAAATACCCCATGCATAAAATTTTATGTCTTATATTATCACCACACCTCAAGCGATGATGTTTTTACAGCACAACAGAATAAGCATTCATGCGGATTTAAAAAAAATCAGCCCCTTCTTCGCTGTGGACGCTCCATTTATTTTAGATGATGTACATTTAATATACCTGCTATAAAGACTAGCATCTGGTTTAAATTCTTAAAGGTATGTTTTTCCTCTAAAATCTCAATGCTACAGCAGCTCCATTATAAGACAAGATATTGATTTATAAAGACAATTAATTGTTTTCCATGTTAAATGAGAATCCAGAATATCGTCAGATTCTTTCATTTTAGACCTGTTCCATGTTGAATCAACAAAAACCATATCTCTTACAAGTGACAAGGGGGAAGAGCCATAGGGATAAAAAACTATTAAGAAAGGATTAAAAATGCCTCTAATGAACTATCTCAAGTGCCAAGGGCTGGAGCAACATTGGGATCAAACAAAGAATATGACAGTGTTGAAAAATATAACAATATCAACTTGCTCTTTTATTAAGCATAAAGATGGTCGCACCCTATAGATTTTATATTATTTCCATAGAAACTTTTTTATTATACCATTCACAAGCACCGTTGCATCAAAGATATCGTTACACCGCCCCACAAACACCATCACGAAATAGACTTGAGAGCTTAGATATCTCTTTAAAACAAGGCCGTGAATTAGGAATAACAAATCCATTCTATTTTGAGTATTTTGTCGTGCATGAAGGACATGCCCGCAGTAAAAAACACAATAAAAAAGCGTGAAACAATGCGGAATCTTCATTATTTAACAGATAGTGCTTTAGATACTTTCGAAAGACATAAAGCTAAATTAAAGAACGGCGGAACAGAGGGAAGCTGATTTCTAACTCTTTATTCTTTCCCAATGAGATTGCCTCCCCATTTCAAATATTACGCCAACAAAGATATACGCACTATATCCACTCAGATCTGGATGCTCTCTCCAATCTGACATACAAAAACTAAAAACAGCAGAAGGAAATAATAAACCGCTTTAATTTTTATCTCAAGCATATAGATTTAAACAACGAACCGCGTCATATCACCACACTTTAAAGGACAATATTCCATGAAGCTTATAGGCAATATTCATCACATACTCTTCATCATTCATGCTTTTTGCTGACTTGGTGGTTATGGCGGAGTGAACGCACCAGATCCCATCCCGAACTCGGCCGTGAAACACTCCAGCGCTGATGTACTTTGCCTTAAGACACGGAAGAGTAAGTCGCCGCCAGATCTGCTAAATGCAAGCAAAAGACTCAATGTATAAACCTTACATTACCACACCCCAAAGGAAGTTTTTTTTAAGGCATCACAGGCTGGTCTAAATATTCTCTTGATCGCCTCCCCCTAAACTAAAAAATGAAGCTCTCCCTATTAACTCAGTCTGCAAACAATGCTCTGTAAATAATCCGCCTTCTCTTAGTTCTCTTCCAGCCAGCTTCCCACAGCATGCGGTTCACATCACGATACCTTAAAAAACACTGTTTTAAGAACAGCGTTTTACAGTACATCAGGATAATAATTTAAATACCAAAATGCGCTTAAAACAAGTCTACTCACTAAACGCACTATTTACCCAAATCAACTGCCCTACCTAATCATTGTCATTACTTAAAACAGCCCGTATTAATCAGATTTGAATTTATTCCTCTATTTCTTTTGCACGTCCAGATAGCTGTATAGCTCTAGAAAGATCATTAACTGCATTTAAATGTGTTTGAAGTAATTCACTATTACGCTGTAATTTTTCTTGTAAATCAGACAACAAACTTTCAACCTCATTCTCAATATCTTGATTCATATAGCGCTTCACATCACTCATGGATTTATTAAGATCACGCAAACCACGTATTTTACGCAAATTTATTTCTTCGTAATCTGGAACACCACTACTCTCTAGCATATTGCTTTCATAATCAACAACTTGAGCTAATCCTTTAACAGCAGCAACAAATTTTGTCATCGCCCAATCACGATCAATAAGGTTGTTATCAAGAACTTTTGCTTTTGCCGCAAAACTATCATCACCATATTGCACTACAGACATTTTTACTTCCCCTTCAACACTATTGTTCAATCTTACTTTCAAATGAGGGAGACTAAACAGGTTCTCTTCAATGCTGATACACTCAACCAAGCTCGTAGTGCAAACATTGCTCAAACAACAGCACGACAATCCTTCAAAGCGTATACCACTTCAACTTTCAACGCGTTCTCTCAAATATTTTTCTTGCTTTGCTCCAAAACCATCATTGCGGCTATACTAATCCATAAAAACGCTATAAACTTAAACCTTACAGCAATATTGAAACTTCCATATTTGCTCTGTCTATTTCGCCTTGCCGATTTTATCACGAGCTCATCTTCAACAGAAAATAACAATGCTTTCACGAGAACTTCAGCCACAAAAATTACCTGCCGACAAAAAACCGCAGCCTATCTTGCAGCATATTAAAGACTTAAGCCCATTAAAAATTTCAGCATTTTACCAATAGCAGCATTTTACCCTCCATAACCTTATGGCTCTCTCTGCACTAAAACTTTATACCTTCTGGCGCCCCATAAGATGGCACCAGACAAGATCAGTTTGCACCCATTCAAAAGGATACCCCCTCTCCCATGCTCTTTCTGCACACATGCAGTATTTCGCATAAAACACAAAAAGAATGCTCTTTTGAACAGATCAGCCACACAGCAATATAAAAAGACATCTTAAAATAGCTAAAAAGCCATCAATCTTCCTTTTTTAAATTATCATTCGCTTTTCTTTGCAATGAACAACTATATAAGATTTTTTGAACCTTTTCAAGAGTTTCTTAGCCAATCAGTTCGATACGTCTTCAATCGCATATTCACGCGCTTGTTTTAAAGAAACATCTCTTAAGTGCACCCAAGCCTATTTCGCGCCGCGGCCCATGAATGCATGAATGGTATAATGATAAATCTCCCATGACATGTATAAAATCCATTGAGCATTTTCCATCTTTACGCTTAATAAAAGAAGCAAGCCAGCACCATCATATATTTTGCTACCCTCTTATGTTCTGATACCCTTGACACTTGAGACGGTTCATAAAAGCATGCCTTTCTTGTACAATTTCTCTGCGCATAGGAGCTCCCTGCTTGTAACTGCAAAAGACATTGTTTTAGTTAATTCACCACGAAACAGATTTGGAATGAAAAAAATCCAGTATTCAGGGCTCTAATTCAAGTTGAATAACGATAGATTATCATTATAAATCAAAATATTATCCAATGCATAATGCTTAACGCTCCCCCCATTGATATTTTCAGAATTTTCACAGCATCTTCTTACAGATTATTTCATTCCATAACACAGCTTGCTCTTAATATCGCGACTTTACCTGCGCTACTAGTATAAAAACAGAGAAACAATCATTTTATAATCAAGGTACAATTTTTGTTTACGATCTTTCTCTCGTTTTCAACCTTTTAAATGCGGCTCTTCTCTTTCATAATCATCGGATTTCAAATCTATTCCATGTTGAATAAATTAAAATCACTTGCTTGCACATCACAAACAACGCCCTGATGTGTTGATAAAATACGCTGAAAGAAAAAGTCCTCTTATGAACCTTAGCAAATGCCAAGAACTATAATAAACATTGGAAGCAAGCGTACGATGATCGTGACTTGCTCTTTCATAAGTATAAAGATGATAGCATTTTATAGATTTTTATATTATTCAAAGTTTATATTATTTCACGAGAGCTTTACTGTTATACTATTCACATTTACCGTTATACCATTTACGAGTGTCATCGTAAAATGTCTTTCGTGTGCGTTGAGAGATATTTCTCTAAAAAAAGTACATAAATATGCAATACAAATATACTAATATACAACATAAGTATATTTCGTTTGGAGCGTTCTTTACTTTTGTGCAAAACATGCCCCATTAAAGCAGCATTAACCAATCTTGCTATGAGATAAACGATCAGAAAACATTTTTGTCTTCCACCGCTCACCTTAAAGAACTAAGATCTTAACTCAATCGGCTCTGTACGCAGTCCGAATCTTTGTCAAACGCTCTTCTCTTGACTTTCCCCTCATCTGATTCACTTAAACGAAAGGCTCAACAAATAAACCTACGAATATTCATTGTACACTAAAAAATACTTAAACGTTCCAAGAAAACGTATATGTCTTATATTACCGTTATAAGTGACAGTGCTTTATAGCATAACAGGATAAAAAAAGTTTCCAGCAACACAAAACTTACAAAATCAATCAATAGTTCTTTTAAAGCTTTCTTTTTTAGGATTCACAATACTCCAACTCCTTAAGCTTTTATAAAAAAAGGAACAATTTTAAGCTTGCCGAATATGTTGTATCAGCATATATTACAGATTGTAACATATTGTTATTCATAAAATCACCTCAAAAAGAACAGAAAGAGGTTTTTATGGCTGATCTCGTAAAAGCCGCTATGCTTTATTCAACCTTGATTATCACCATCAATGCTTTTGTTGTTATTTTAGTTCTCGTAATAGAAATATACTAAGCATACTCTCTTGGCTTATTGTAATCTGCGCAAATAAGCATCTTAATTTCACATAAGATCAAAGAAAAATTTTAATTCTACAGATAAACCACACACCCAATTTCAAACATCGCTTGCAACTATTTGAGATGTAAACTCTGCTTTTTGTATGCATTTTTAACCATCATTGTCCATCTTTTCACGCTATCTTGAATCTCAACTTCATTCCCAGCTTAAAAAACGAAATTTTCTACCAGATCCGATCTGTAAATAATTTGTCTCCTTATTGAGTAAGTTCCTTTTGCTTCCCCCTTCAGGGCATCTCACAATCCTAAAGGATAATATTTCATGAAGCTTATGATAAATCCATTGAACACCATCTTTACCCTTATGAGAGAATAAACCAGCAACATCACACACTTTTCCAGCCCCAAATGTTGCAATAACCTTTAGCACTTGAGATCGTTTATAAGAGGCATTTTTACTTCTTTCTCCAACAGTTTTTATCTACACGGCTCTCCCCGCTTGTACCATGCAAGAAGATGATTTTAATTAATTCAACCGAAAACAGATTTGGAATAAGAGAAGCTTACTATATTCGAGATCCTTATTCAGCATAAAATAATTAAATCATTTTTATAAATAAAAGTGTTATTTAGAAAAATATTCATCACACGCTCGAGAACAAAAAACACCTCATACGTAAAGTTTTATATGAGCTCCACCGCTCAACATGATAATATCACGACACAATCAAGATAAAAAAATAACAAAGAAAACCCTTGTAAACTCAGAAAAGAGAGAGGAGAAAAATGAAAAGATGTGGAGAGCGCTCAATTCCTCACACATCCGGCAAAACCGTCCTAGCAAAACTGTCTCACAACTTAACTAATGTTATAATATTCTCAAATCAAAAGAAATTTTTTAAAAATAGTTTGAGAAAAACATTTGAGTATGAAACGATAATAATTCTATTCAGAATGTTTTTCTCTTTATTAAAACAGAGAAAGTAATTTCCAAACAAATGTTTCCTCCTAATTTTTCCGAAATTAGCCGCAACACTTAAAGACGATCTTAGTGTAATGAAACATTTTTTTGTGATAAACGCAAAAAAAACACCCCAAAGATAGATTTAATCTCAATATTTTAAACACATGTAACCAAAACATTAAAAAATTAGTAGTAACACATAACAACTCATTGGGAGGCAATACTATCTACAATTGAAAGCACTTTTGGGCTTAACAATGACAGTATAGCATCCGTTTACACAAAGAGTACTGATCGTAAACGACTAATTCTTGAAGCCATAAAAGGACTCTCTAAAAGTTAGAGAGAGCCTAAAAACGTAATAGAATCAAGAACTAAACAATTCCTTATTTATTGAATTGTATGTTTTTAATTAATGCCAAACATCAGTTCCATATATGCTTGTCTGGCATGTTGGCAATTTTTAGATTTCTCCATAGAAGATTGATCCAGCTTTTCACATTTTTTTGCCCACTCTTCGAGTAATGTTTTATCTTTCTTAAATTTAGTTTTTTTCGCAACCAGCAACAACAAGTCCAGTACAAACCAGTAATGCTGTAATAATGACTTTATTCATGATTTAATTCCCTTCCTTTTTCTCTTCAGTTTTTTTCTCGTCATCATGTACAAAGCTTGAACCAGGCCAATCTCGGGCATGAACTTCACGATACGCTTTATCTGCGTTTTTACAATTTTGAGAATCTAAATCCTCTGATATCATGCATTTCATTGCCCATTGCTCGAGTAATTTGGGATCCTTCTTAAATTCCGATACGCTATAAGTTTTTTCACAACCAGCAACGACAAGTCCAGTACAAACCAGCAATGCTGTAATAATGGCTTTATTCATCAATAAAATTCCCCTCTTTTCAAATTTACAAAGTTTAGGACACAATTTAGGGCCTTAAAAAAAGTTCTACATATGCTTGTCGAAGGTTTTTACAATTTTGAGAGGATTTGAGCGGTGAATCATCCTTCTCACATTTCTTTGCCCATTCCTCGTATAATTTTTCATTTGTTTTAAATTCTTTTACACTATAAGTTTTTTCACAACCAGTAACAGCAAGTCCCACGCAAAGCAGTAGCGCTGTTATAATGATCTTGTTCATGATTTAACCCCTCTCTTTGTTTTATATTTTATTAACAATATCTTTGGATTCACATCCCCTCCTATATTGTGACCTTGCGTCTAATTTTCCTTTGCAAATACGTACACTTCCAACGCAAACATGTTAAATCATAAGAGCCTCTTTCATTTATCAGACTTGCATTTGTAACATTATCTGCACGGCAGCTCTTTGTATTTGAAGTGTTAAAACTTCAGTAAAAATTCTGATATCTTGACATTCTCAAAAAGCTTTTTAATCATTTCTTTTCCTTCAAGAACCTCTTGGTAACGAGAAACAGTACGAATATCTTACCCAAAATTCGTTATGCCTATACCCATTGCAAATTCTCTGCAAACGAAAGAATACAGCTTTTAGTCAACTAATTGCACTCTTATCATTTCTAAACCACCGGAAAAGAAAGAAAGCTTTAAGTCCCCCTGCACTTTTTAAAAGCCAATAGAAATGCTAAACAAGCAATCTTATACATTCCAATTAAAGAAAAAAGCCTATTGTCTTGCATATCATTACGACTGGCATTAACTATTTAAGACTATAAAATCATATAAATGTAAGAAATATTGTCTATACTATACTCAATGATTTCTTTTGTTTATTAGGAATAACTTATAGCGCGTCAATATCAGTAAATTTTACTTATTTTTATCCCCCCTTTATAAACATGAATATAATTTAATAAAATGGATTGCTGCATAACAGAAAAAAATAATCAACGCTACTCTTAATTATATTATTTACCTATGTATTAAGTAAAATAAACAAAAATAACCTGATGTTTAAAATCATTATCAAGATAATTTTTATGGAAGAATAAACTTATCTATTCATCTAGAGATATAAAATGACAAATAGTATGATGATTATCACATTTATAGGGAAAAGTTTGAAATGGAGAATTTTTCGCAAACTCATAGCTCTTTCATGAGATGATACAGAACCTTATGAAAAACAACTTAAATGAAACAACTATCGTGAAAAAAGAAGAGCGCTTTTATTATTAACTTCGTATAAAAACAATCGATATCATCTCTAGAAAAAGCACTCAAACCAACGAAATTATCGTATCATTTTTTACACTTTTCCGTATTTTTGTGAAAGCAATTCGCGGACCTCATCAGCTATTTTAGTTCCACGACTTGCACAACTGACCTTAATCAACCGATGCAAACTTTCTGGTACATCAATCGTGAGGCGCTTCATACCTCCACTCATGCTCCCTTTGTGGATTCCTACCCATGCATCCGCTGTTAAAGGAATTGATTTATTCGTTGGTTTTGTGCCGATTTTAATTTTTTTATTCATCGCGCTAACTCCTTGATTTCCGCTGCAACCGCTTCAATCTCTGCTGCTGCTGGTCCTTGCTTATCAACTTCATAAACCGCCTTCCCCTGTGCTGCTGCTTCTGCAAAAATCACACGCTGCGCAACGCTAGAAGAAAGAACATGCACGGGGTATATGCCAAGAGCTTCGTTCACATCACGCCCTATCGCTGTATTGACGATTTTACGATTAATGACAAAAGCAGATTTAAGATTTTCTTTATAAACACGTGCTTCGTCAATCAGCTTTACAATTCCATCCGCTGCCCAAATATCATAGGGACTAGGCAAAACAGGTATAAGCACCAAATCCGAAGCCATAAGAGCACTACGAGCAAGATCAGTTACACGCGGAGGACCATCGATAATAATATGATCATAACCATGACCAATCTGTGTAATCTCTTTGTGAACCGTTGCACGCGGTAAACCAATAACCGAAAACAAAGGTGCATCTTCACGCGCAGCAGCCCAATCCAATGCGCTCCCCTGTGGATCAACATCAATAAGCAATACCCGTGCACCGGTACGCGCAAAACTGGCCGCAAGATTAACACTCAATGTCGTTTTTCCGACACCTCCCTTTTGATTCAAAAGTCCAATGATCATTTATTACGCCTTTCAGCATTATCGTTTTTACGATTATACAGAAAGTAATAAAAGAAACAAGCATCCAATACGTGCAAAATAACCATTTTTCCCATTTTTAGGATAAATAACAATAGTCCGCAATTTTGTCTTTATAATATTCTTTTAGCATGAGCAAAACATTATGAAGATGATGTTCTTGAAAATAACAAAAATAAATCTAAACAAAAGACACGCTCTTCTTCTCCCGCCCTAAAACGAAGATTCTTAAATCCATGTCGATCTGTGAACAATGCTATGTAAATGATCCAGTTTCTTATCTCGCGCCTGCCTTTTGGGCTTCTCCCTTCATGCAATCCACTTAATGCAACTCTACAAATAAGCTCCACTCTGAATATACAACAAACTATAAGAAGCATTCATTGTTTTGTACGTTGAATGAGAGAGCTGAAATCAGGAAGATTCTCTCATTTCATGCCTCTTATATTAAATTAATCAAAATCATATCTCTTGTACATACAAGCGGGGCTAGCGTGTGAGTAAAAACTGTACAAGAAAGGATTAAAATGCTTCTTATGCAGAATCTCAAGTACCAAGAACTATTACAATATTGGGGGTTGGAAAATATAATAATGGTGCCGACTTCCTGCTTCATAAGTGTAAAAAGGGTGGTGATCCATGAATTTTATACTCTTTGACTCTCGACAGAGTAAAATGGGCTTAAGAAAAGTAAGGATACCTCTAGCAAGCGCGTAAACAAACAACACAATGAAATGTCTATGCTGAGTAAACACTATAGATTATCCATAAAGACCAAACATCCATCTTTTATAAGATCGCATAACGAACATGTTGCGGAATGAGATATTTTGCATCTTACAGCTCATTTTTCCCAAATAGATCTTCTCGACAAAAAGAATATTTTTGTTAAGATGCCACTGAAAAACTTACCTTCATTATGTTCTTTCTATATACTAGACCAGAGGGCATCGTGAAGATCGTGCAATTGGGAATAAATAAAAATGAATTTACAACAAATTGAACCTGATATTTTTATCAGCGCCCAAATTAGCATAGAAAATATCAAAACATTGGCACAAGCTGGTTTTAAAACAATTATCTGTAACCGCCCCGATCACGAAGAGCTCCATCAACCTGACTTTTCTAGCATTAAAACGGTCGCAAATGAATATGGCATAAAAGCCTAT
This sequence comes from Bartonella sp. AA83SXKL, assembly GCF_042196965.1. Classification (NCBI taxonomy): domain Bacteria; kingdom Pseudomonadati; phylum Pseudomonadota; class Alphaproteobacteria; order Hyphomicrobiales; family Bartonellaceae; genus Bartonella; species Bartonella sp. AA83SXKL. The sequence goes on along the minus strand of NZ_JBHIRG010000013.1, from coordinate 6,240 downwards.
CACATTCCCATTTCTCCTCCAACTATAGAAAAGTCAGCTGTTGAAGCCATGCAAACAATTTTAAAAACAGCCTCTCTGCCTCTTCTTGCCTATTGTCATCACGGAGCACGCTCGCTGCATCTTTATCGTTTAGCGCGTCTTTAAACAGAGGGTTCGCACATTTCCTACGCACCTTAAAAGACGAAAATTCTTAAATACGCATCGATTTGTAAAAAACAATCTGTCAATAATCTTTGTTTTGCGCCTTTCCTTTGGCTTGCCACTTCATAAAACTCTACAAGCAAGCTTTGCTCCTCAATATACAACAAGCATGCACACCCGAAGCCATAAAAATGCATGAAAATTCATATGATGATCAAAGAAAATTATTTTCACCTCACTTTTTATCACTGCTCCACCTTCTTTTTCTCTTCCTTTACCAATACGAGCTCATTCATACGCCACAGACACCTAAAACGACAGTAAAACCACTAAGAAAACCCATATTCCGAATAAAAGGCATGCAGAGTATTTTATAAAAAAGCAGTAAGCCATAATCTATGATTAACTGCGACATATTGATTTATAACAATTAATTATTTTGCACGTTGAGTGATAAATCCTAATACCGTAAGATTCTCTCAAGCCTATTTATAGTGAATCAATCAAAAGCGTGTTTCTTGCATGTCACAAGCAAGAAATATTCGTGTGAAATAAAACGAGTTAAGAACAAACTCTCATAAGCGCTCTCAAATAGCCTAGACTGTACAACACTAAAGGCTTGTCAATATAACGGATGGTGTCGGATTGCTCTTTTATTAGGCATAAAGATGATAGCGCTCAACGGAGCTTTCAAGATACCATTCATGAGAGCCATCATGAAAATGAATATGAGAAGCGTTGAGAGATATTTCTTTAAAAGAAGTGCATAAATTAGCAAAACAAGGATATTCCAGCATTTTATTTTACCTGTGGGACCTGATATCCTATGCAAAGAACAACAAAAGCCTGAAGCTGTTATTTTCATGATTTAAGAGATATTGCTCTGGACCCTTTTGAAAGTGGCAAACCCGAATGTAAAAAAGACTGTCATCTGGACTGATTTTCCCCTTTATAACTTCATATTTTTCCCCAATAAGGCTGTAAACCGGTTTCAGAGATTATCCAAATGAATATAGCAATAGACTCTCCCCATCTGGTATACAAAAGCTGTAACAGTAGAGAGAGGACTAAAGCGCCTTAATCCTTATCTCAAACATACTGCTCGCATTGAGAATCGCTAAACAAAAAGTTTTATGAGAAAAACAACACCATAAAGTCATGAATAGACCGAACATAGATTGGAAAGATGTTCTAACTTTTATCCAATATTTCTATCAAAAAACAACAAAACATTATTGGCTTTGTGTTTTCATATCCTTACAAGACTGTCTTTCCTTTTCATTATGGGCGTTACATTTGTGAAAGACAAAGGAAATATATGGATAGTTTTTAACTTGAAAATCTGAAAGATTGACGTGTTACGACAACAAAATTGTGCCTTTATCCATCAAAAGCATTAGAAATTTTGAAACAATACACCTGCTTTCTCGCAATGATTTCTTTTATCTACAATCAATCGCAGTCTCCTTAATATGCATTCCCCATCACAATATACAAGAGAAACGAAACTTAAAGCATTTTCCAGCAGCTTCATTCTCGTTTACGTGATTGGTTAGCACGAAAACTGCTGCTAACCACTGATCTTCTTCACAAGACTCGACAAACAAAACTTTTTTAAAAATATTCATTACATAATACAAAATATCACATGCGTAAGGTTACACGAACCAACTCTCATCATAAACGATGATACGGCATAAATGACATAATAAGCCAAATTAGAAAAAAGAAACAATAACCTTTTAAAATAAAAAAAGTCATCAATTAAATTTTATCAAACTATAAGCTTAAAATCGCAAGAAATTTTAAAAACAGCCTTTCTCCTTCTTCACGTCTATTATTGCTAAATAGGCTGGTTGCTTATTCTTTACTGCATCTTTTATGACGAGTTTTAACGGATCAGAAAGAAACAAGCAGTAAAGTTTTGAATGACAACAAAAACCATAAAGTTAACTTTGAAAAAAATGATGCCAAAATCAGATCTTCAGATATTCGATTCTCCCTCTCAACAACGGAAAAAACATATATTCCACGATGTTTTGGAATATATCTTTGTGATTATAATCACTTTAAGTGCTATTTTTACAGCTCTTCTCTCTTTTTCAGATCAGTTTAGGACATATTTTTAAAAGTAAGCAGCCTATCCAACGTTGATAATGGTTGTACTGTCTTTAAAACTTCTTTTGCTTTTTTTTCATCACGATGCATTTGCGCAATCAAAGGTTCAAGCCCATCAAATTTTTCTTGTCCTCGCAAAAACTGGAAAAAAGAAACGATACAGCTTTCCCCATAAAGGTCGTCGTTAAAGTCAAACAAATAGGTTTCCAAAAGGGGCGCCCCATCCTTAACAACCGTTGGACGACAACCAAAGCTTGCAACACCATCATACAAAACACCGTTCGCACGACGCAAACGTACCGCATAAACACCATGAGCCAAACGAACTTGGGGAGGCAACATTTGATTAGCGGTAGGAAATCCCAAAAGACGTCCAAGTTTTTCACCTTGAATAATATTGGAGCGTATCCGATAGTGATACCCTAACAAATGGGCTGCTTTGTCCACTTCCCCTTGTGAGAGAAGTTGCCGAATAAAACTCGAGGAAATGATCAAAGATTGTGACTCTTGAGGACGAGCAACGCAAGGAACTTGCACAACCTCAAATCCATATTTCTCTCCCCTTTGGCAAAGAAGATGTACATTTCCACTTTTCTGATGACCAAATTGAAAATTTTCGCCTGTCACCACAACTGAAACATCAAAAACTTCCTTTAAAAACGACTTAATAAATTCGTCCGCTGAAAGAGCGGCAAACTGTGCATCAAAGGGCTGTTCAATCACGCCGTCAAAACCAAGGGTTTTAAAAATTTCAGCTTTTTCAGCTGCCTCTGTCAAACGATAGACAGGAGCTGAATGTTGAAAAAAACTTCTTGGATGGGGTTCAAACGTTAAAACAACAGATGGTTTCTTTTTTATACGCGCGAAATCAAGTGCTTTTTGCAACACCACCTGATGCCCACAATGAACACCATCAAAATTTCCAAGTGCCAACACTGCTCCCCGCCAAGCCGAGGGAAACATATGAATTCCCTGAAGACGCAAAAAATTAGTCATTACTGAAGTGCCCACATGATTGCTTGTGGTTTATAACCATGATGTTCAAGAAAAGAATGCAAAGCTTGCTTATCAACCACACCCTTTTGCGTATAATCATAATGATGAATCCCCCCCATAATATAAAGGGCATCAAGACCAAAGTGAGCCGCCCCCTTAATATCCGTTAAAAGACCATCACCAATAGCTAAAACTTTACTTTTTTCTACTGTTCCCCGTATTTTTTGAAGTTTTTCAAAGGCACATTCATAAATAGGCGCGTGAGGTTTTCCAGCAATGCGCACTTCCCCCCCTAATTGTTGATAAAGACGAGCCAATGCACCAGCGCACCAAAATTCTTTATTTCCATAATGGACAATCACATCTGGGTTCGCACAAATAAAAGGTAAATTCCGCGACCGCATACGAAGAAACATCTCCTCATAAGCAGAGGGTTCTTCGTCAAAATCTTCAAGAAAACCGCTACAGACGACAACAGAAGCCTCCCATTCTTCAACAAATTCACACTCTAACCCTTCAAACAGCACCAAATCACGTTGTGAACCAATGAAAAAAACTTTACGTGGAGCAGTCTGAATAAGATCGCGCGTTACATCCCCTGAAGTGATAATGGCATCATAATAGTCGCTATGAACATTCATGCTTTGTAATTGAGCAGCAACATCTTCCCGTAGCCGAGGAGAATTGGTTAATAAAATGACAGTTTTTCCCATTTGTCGGATTTTATACAACGCCTTCAACGCTGGTTCAAATGCATGTACACCGTTATGCACAACACCCCACACATCACAAAAAACAGCATCATAATGCGCTATAATAGTCTCAATATGGGTAAGTTCATTCATGGAGCACCTATCTCTATTTGTCATTTAAAGCTGTCTTTTACTTCAAAACTACTTACCGAAAGATAATACTTGTGTCATCTGCTTTCTCAAACCATATCCCAACTTTTTATCGTCTATAGAGATCATAAGAAATGATAAAATAACTAAGTTATCATTAAGTTGTGCAAAATTCTAAAATGCTTGATAGCAAAAGCTTATCATTCCCCAATGCTCATTTTTCTCATAAAAATTTTAATTCTAACAACAACGACGTTGATAGAGTTTTTTATCTAAAATACTCAAATTCTTCACTGAGAAAATAAACGTATCCCCCTCTTAAAAACATGCATCATGAGAAAGCCCAATATATTTTCTCATTTCAAATTTGTTTATATTGAATCAATCAAAACCTTTTCGCTTACACATTATAAGCAGAGAGCGTACAGATAAAAACACGTGAAGAAAGAAAAAATAGCTCTTATGCTCCCTTTCAAGGCAAAAACTGTCGTAATATTTTGAACTGGCAGAGAGTATGTGCCGTCCGAGCATCTTTTTTTCAGTAAAGATAGCAATATAGCTTTTATCCCATTCATAGAGGCTTTTACGCTACATACTTTACGAAGCACCATTGTAAAATAGGCGCTAACATTGAGAAATATCTTCTAAAACAAACATGTGAACATACAACAATAAGATCTATAATGTTTTGAGTTTATTTTGCATGAGGGCTCTTTACTCATAAAAGCTTTCCCCTATCATCATGATATCTCAGACGCATCAAAACAAGTCATTTTGATTATTGGTTAAGGACAGCACCGTAAGCGGTGACTTGAGCTTAAAAACCAAGCTTTACCTTCGTAAAATGCATATCTGATGTCATGAGTTGAGTAAGCAAACCTTAAAACTTTGAAAGGCAAACAACCTCCTATTTAAAAAAATCTATCCGTCTCAAGAAAAACTATTTTTATTGCCAATCTCCTAAAATTACTTTATGAATCGAAAAATGTTTTGATCGCATACGCAACGATCAAAAGGGGTCTTGAAAACCCGAAACCCTAGCGTAAAAATAAACCCACTATGTGGGTATCCCGGAATTCCGGGAGATTTTGCTATGTCCAGGTGCTCCAAGCACTAAAAGCAAAATGCTGACTAGGGTTCAGTGTTTTCAAGCTCCCGGAATACCAATGCGAGGGCGCTCGCACCTGGAGGGGGAAAATGCAAGCTCAAAATCTTAATATTGATCTTTTTGTAGGCAAAAAAATTCGCTTTAGGCGAAAAGTGCTAAAAATGTCTCAAAAAACATTAGGGCATCATTTAGGTGTCACTTTCCAACAAATCCAGAAATATGAAAAAGGCTTAAATCGCGTGAGCGCAGGACGTTTAAAGGAAATTTCCGATATTTTGAATGTTCCACTTGCCTTTTTTTACACTGATATCATCAAAAAAGACAACACCCCGTACCATTATGATGAAATCGCCTCGAGCAAAGAGGAATATTTGCTTTTAAAAAGTTTTAGAGTCCTCACATCTGTCAAGCAGAAAGCGATTTTAAACTTAATTTGTGATTAAAATTAAAACGCTTTAAAAGCATAGCTATAAAGTGCTACACACCCTATTCTTGTCTTTCTCCCCACACCCCAAAAGGATGCCCCCCTCCTCAAACCGGTTGATAAACGATCCGCCTTCTCAAAAATAGCTCCTTCTCAGATTCCCATTTCATATGGTTCCTTTCACAAAATTATATAAACAAGCCCTCCCTTGAATATTCATCACACTCTCTTATCAAAACACCCCATGTATAAAGTTTTATGTCTTATATCACCACACCCGCAAACAATAGCGTTTTACAGCACAACAGAATAAGTATTTATCCGTATTTCAAGAGCGGCCCCCCTTTTCTCTATGGACGCTCTATTTATTTTAAATGATGTACATTTAATATACCTGCTATTAAAGACTTAGTATCTGTTATAAAGTCTTAAAGGCATATTTTTCCTCTAAAATCTCAATGCTACACCAACTCTATCATAAGGCAAACATTGATTTATAATGATAATTCACTGTTTTGTATGTTGATTGAGAGGCTCGAATAACGTAAGATTCTCTCATTTCAAACCTGCTTATCTTGAATCAATCAAAATCATTCCCTTGCACGTCAAAA
>NZ_JBHIRG010000012.1:0-45993 GCF_042196965.1 Bartonella sp. AA83SXKL | reverse complement strand
AAACTCAATAGAATCAAGATTCACCTATTCCCCCATATTAGACATAACTATTTTATTTTACTTGCTTTTTATATACCCTTTACGAACAGCGTCGCAAAATAGGCTTGGATACCTTGAGAGATATTTCTATAAGACAATGCTATCCAATTCTCTCATGATTATAATCCTCAATCTGATAAAGTTGAAACAAACAATAGGATTGCGAATATGATTTGGGGAGCTCATCTAAAAGATGAAAAATGATAAAAAATTCCGCTATAACAATTGAAGAAGCGAGCATTCGTTGAGCCGTAACTTCTTTATTTTAGAATTTTTATATCACACTTTACTGTTGAGTAATATATATTTATTAAAATACATGACCACGGTCTAGAGCATCAAGCTTTGGCGAGAAAAACATTTCAGTATCTGCTTGTAAGACATTTTGACAATTTTTAGATTCCTTAACAAATTGTCCTGAAAGAAAACACTTCGTTCCCCATTCTTCTCTTAATTTTGCATCTTTTTTTCAATCTTCTACGCTATAGTTTTTTTTCACACCCCAAGACGAATAATAGAGCCATGCATAATAAAATAATTTTTTTTCATTTTATCCCTCTTTAAATACCTTATCTGTTAATATTATCCCCCCAAATGAGGGTTGAATTTTCACACTGTATGAGAATACAACCTCACTATCCACTTGCTTGCTTTCAAAGTGAACACTCTGAGTAAAGTAACGCAAGAAGAGCTCACAATAGCCATCGTATGAGTTTGTCATAAAATACAATAAGAAGGGAGAGAGCCCAAACTGAATACAAATGATGAAATCAGAAGGCGCATTAATGCTTTTGTTCAACTGATTTCAAATAGTTACATTGCAATAGGCATCGCCCCTAGCCCTATAGAAAGCCTATGAGCATTATAAGACTTAAGTCTCACGATCATTAAACCACAAAGCCATAACAAAAAAGTATGAGCTCTTTTTACCTATTTATATGTTGATTATTGTTCCCCATCGAAGGCCTAAATAGAAACGTTTTGTGATATATAGAAAACAATCAGCAATGCAAATCATTTTTACGAAGATTTCTTCGTGTAGAGTCTATTTGAAATCCATCCATCATTTGGAAGTCTGAATTTAAAAGCAGATAATTATGAAAGCTTTTCAAGGAAGGCAACAGATTGATCACTTTTAAAGAAGTAAAAAACGTGATCCAATCCTGAAGACAAAATTCTGATGAAAAAACTTTTGCTATGAATTCTTTTAAGGCATTGTGAAAGATTCTATCCATTATATTAAACGTTACACCATTTTTGGGGCTGTTCATTTTTTACTTTTATCAACACCGCTCTAGAAATCCGTTTCTTGAGCGTTTTTTATCGCCTCACTTTCTCCTTCAAACACAAATACTCAAAAATGCTTTGCCACCAACAATGACATTTTCCCGCTTTTATAAAACACATAAGTAAAAATAGAGAAGCGATTTTGAAAGCAACCCTCCCTTGAAAAGGGAAGTACCATCCATTTACTTCATAAACGAAAATAATCTCACCGTTTATTCAAATTTGCTCTACGATTTGGTACAATTTTATTGATAAAGTTTTCTCTATAAAAATTTAAGTAAATATGTTCATTAAAACCAATCATGGACTAGCAAAGGGATTATAGGATCCATTATCTCGCCGCCATTTTAAAGGTTCAGTGAAATCACTCGACCAAAGACCAATCTTGTTGCCACGTGCTTTTTCTTCCGCATGATGATACTGGGCTGGAATAGGATTTTTCCCCTCTTTTGAGAGTACCAACATACCTTCTGTAAGACCTGCCTCAGCTAAATCAACCCCTTGAACAAAACATTGCGCATAATAAACACCATTGTGCATCAAAGCCTGTTTACAGGATAAATCCTGCCCAAGTGTTTTGGTGACAAGCCAAGCCGTTGTAACCGCACCACAGGGCCATTCTTGATCATTTAATCTTGCTTTTTGACGGGGTGCACATGTGTCCACACCATAAAGATGAATATCACGGGAGATATGTGAGCGCCAAGATTGTGCAGCAGGCGTCAGTAATTTAAATGTAACCCCACTTGTAACAGAAGCCTTACCATGAAAAACAACAGCATTATTTGCAACATCATTTAATGAAACACTCTTCTGCAAATCGAGAGCTGGTTCATTTTTTTCTAATTGCTGTTTGGTGATAGATCTACCCAACTTTTTTTCTTCTCGATAGAGATCGACAATATCTTGGATATCTTGCGTCTCAAATGTTTTAAGAATGCTGAAATCCATTTTATCTTTATATTGGCTTAATCCCCACACTGTCGCCCCCATAATGTAAATAATAACAATCAATTTAAATAGCATCTCTTAACACGCTCGCTCAAAAAATTCGTTTTTTTCCTATCATGTCAGATTATTGATCAGCAATCCCCTTGTTTTTAAAGAAAAAATCCAAATATAAGTGTTGCAGATTAACTACATTTTGTAAAGAATGATATTCTTTCTTTCATTATTTTAATATTGTTATTTTTACCAATATACACAACTTAAAATTGCCATTTTCATGTAACACAATCTCAATTTGAAAAGACTTCTGTCTCTTTACGAAGAAGAGCTTGAGAGTGAACAGATCCACGATCAAGGCTTTTAAAGCAAACAAACGAGAAGAATTAAACTGTCATCAAATGACAGCACTCTTTAGTTTGTTAGAGGCAATGGAATGTCGACATATGAACAAATATTATTTGTTAAAGAGAGGTAAAATGACAGATAATAGATTCCAAAACATCATTTTTATCGTGACCATGCTGCTTTTTACGGCAGTTTTTGTATCTGATCTTTCTTATGCTGCTTCTACTACTGGTGGAGGTGGTCTGGGAAATCTTGATGGTGTTTTAGGCAACATTGTCACAATGATGACGGGTCCAACGGCAAGGCTCATTGCAATTATATGTGTTGCTGCTGTGGGGATTGGCTGGATGTACGGCTTTATTGATTTACGCAAAGCAGCTTACTGTGTTCTGGGGATTGCTATTGTTTTTGGTGCCCCTGCTCTCGTCACTAAATTAGCGGGCACAACATAAATGAACGAAGATACTCTTTTCCTTGCCTGTACGCGCCCGGCCATGTTTGCTGGTGTTACAATGGAAGCGATGGCGCTTAATGTCATGGCAACATCCATTCTTTTCATTTTAACCAGTGATTTTACCATGTTTGGTCTTGGGATTGGGATGCACTTTATTTTGCGAGAAGTGACAAAGTACGATCACAACCAATTTCGCGTATTATTTGCATGGCTCAATACCCGAGGAAAACAAAAAAACCTCAACAGATGGGGAGGAGGTTCAACCTCCCCTTTACGCCTTATCCGCACTTATAAGGAACTAAGCTGAAGGAACGAAACTGGTGAAACAGATGTCAATAATGAAACGGGAAACTTTGCCTGAAGAATATATTCCCTATATACGCTACATCAACCAACATGTCGTTGCTTTAAATTCACGCTGTTTAATGGTTGTGATGGCTGTTGAGGGTATAAATTTTGACACTGCGGATATTGATCAATTAAATTCTTTACACAACCAATTAAACACCCTTTTTAAAAATATCGCAGACGAACGGCTTGCTTTATATTCTCACATCATCCGCCGCCGTGAAACGATATACCCAGAAGGTCATTTTCTTTCATCTTTTGCAACAACATTAGATGAAAAATATAAAAAGAAAATGGTTTCGCAAGAACTGTATAGAAATGATCTATTTATTTCACTGCTTTGGAATCCGGCCGCGGATAAAACAGAAAAGCTGGTTTCATTTTTTCAGCGCTTGAGCAAAGCCAAGAAAACACAATCTGAGCCCGATGAGGAAGCTATTCGTAAACTCGAAGAGTTAAGTCAAGATCTTATGCAAGGTTTGGAAGAGTATGAAGTCCGTCTACTATCAATCTATGAACATGAAGGACTTTTATTTGCCGAACAAAGTGAATTTCTCCACCAGCTAGTGGGGGGAAGACGTGAGCGTATTCCTCTCACATTTGGAACTATTGCTTCAACAATTTACTCGGATCGTGTTATTTTTGGGAAAGAAATTATCGAAATTCGCCATGAAAGCAATGAACGCTTTGTGGGCATGTTTGGATGGAAAGAGTATCCTTCTAAAACACGCCCAGGTATGACTGATGGTCTGCTTACGGTGCCATTTGAATTCATCTTAACACAATCCTTTGTTTTTAAAAGTAAGGCAGCCGCCAGTGCGATTATGAGCCGCAAACAAAATCAAATGATCAATGCAGCTGACCGTGCTAGCTCACAAATCGATGCACTGGATGAAGCGCTAGATGATTTAGAATCAAACCGTTTTGTTTTGGGAGAACACCACATTTCTTTAGCTGTTTTTGCTGATCATCCTAAAATATTGTCTGAAAACTTATCAAAAGCACGTTCCCATTTAACCAATGGAGGAGCCGTGATTGCCAGAGAAGATTTAGGATTGGAAGCAGCATGGTGGGCACAACTTCCTGGAAACTTTAGCTATCGTGCGCGTTCAGGCGCCATTACCAGCAGAAATTTTGCCGCTTTATCGCCCTTCCATTCTTTCCCTGTTGGCAAACTGAACGATAATGTTTGGGGAGCTGCTGTCGCATTGCTAAAAACACAGGCTGGTTCACCTTACTATTTTAATTTTCATTATGGCGATCTTGGAAACACATTTGTTTGTGGTCCATCAGGATCTGGTAAAACAGTGATTGTTAATTTTCTTCTTGCACAATTACAAAAACACAATCCAACAATGGTTTTTTTTGATAAAGATCAAGGAGCAGAGATTTTTGTACGGGCTGGAGGAGGGAAATACAAACCTTTTAAAAATGGGCAACCCACGGGTATTGCTCCCTTAAAGGGCATGGAATACACCGAAAAAAATAAAATATTTCTTCGTAATTGGATCTTAAAGCTGGTAACCGCTGAAGGGCAAATCGTAACGGAAGAAGAGCGACAAGATATCGCCAAAGCCATCGATTCCTTAGAAAACTTACCCCCAACCCAGCGTTCTCTTGGTGCCCTTCAACTGTTTTTTGACAACACATCCAAAGAAGGGATTGCCATACGGCTGCAACGCTGGATTAGAGGCAATGATTTAGGATGGGTTTTTGATAATGACCAAGATGATCTCAATTTAAATGCGCAGTTCATTGGCTATGACATGACCGATTTCTTAGATAATGAAGAAATTCGACGCCCCTTAATGATGTATCTCTTTCACCGCATTCTTGATTTGATTGATGGGCGGCGCATCATTATCGTCGTTGATGAATTCTGGAAAGCTTTAGAAGATGATTCATTTAAAGCTTTTGCGCAAGATCGGCTAAAAACAATTCGTAAACAAAATGGCATGATGCTCTTTGCAACACAAAGTCCTAAAGATGCTTTGAACTCAACAATCGCGCACACAATCATTGAGCAATGCCCCACCCAAATATTTTTTCCAAATCAAAAAGCAAATTACAATGATTATGTCGAAGCTTTCAAACTTACTGAGCGTGAATTTGAACTGATACAGTCAGAGTTAAGCAGAGAATCCCGTCGTTTTCTCATCAAACAAGGACAAAGTTCCGTCGTTGCAGAACTTAACTTACGTGGAATGAATGATGAGATCGCCGTTTTAAGCGGCACAACAAAAAACATTGAACTCATGAATGAAATTATCAACGAATATGGAGCTGCCCCTGACAAATGGCTGCCCATATTTTATCAAAGGAGAAAAAATCAATGAAAAAATATGGCTTAGTTACACTGTTATCTTTTTCTTTTATTTCTCATGCAATAGCGCAAACAACACCCGATGTAGATGAATATTATAAACAAGCACTCGAGAACACACAAAAATTAAATACTGCAAAATCTGAAACAGCTGAAAGCATTTATAAAAGTGCAACTGATACTGCAAAAAAAATTAAAGACATAAGTCAAGAACTTGAAAATATTAAATCAAAACCAGAAACAAAACCAGAAGAATTGCAAGCCCTTCGACAAGAGATTCAAGTAAAGCTTTCTCTTCTTCAAGCAGGTCTTCAAGTAAGTTCTTTAAAACTTCAGTCTCTTGATATGATTCAAGCAAGAGATACGAAAACAAAAGATGAGCTACGTGAAGAAAAGGAACAACAAAAGCATAAATATCTTGAGGCACAATTAAAAGAAAAAGAAAAGAAATTAAAAGAAAAACTTGAAAGTACGAGTACAAATGTCAGACTTTAGTTTTTCTCCCTTTGAAAGCGTTTCTGGGTATATTTTAAAACCCCTCGATAATGTGATGGACACAACGGTGAGTGGGCTGTCTTCTGCTATTTCAGCGCCCTTAAATCTCGCCGCAATCATTTTTATCTTTCTTTATGGCTATAATGTTATGACAGGTCGCGTTGCCCTTTCCATGCATAGTCTTCTCAATAATGTTGTTAAAATCGTTGTTGTTACAACAATGGCAACGAATGCGGATACATTTAATACTTATGTCAAGGATATTTTCTTCAATGATTTATCCAATGCTATTGGGAATGCGCTTAACAGTAATCCTGCAAGCTCCAATGTTTTTGATTATATTTTGTTAAAGGCAAGTTCGCGTTATCAAGAAGTCTTATACAATGCTTGGTTTTTTGAAAAGATCATTGTAGGTCTTCTTGGTTCTATCATGCTTCTCGCGGTTATTCTTTTTTGTATAGGTGGTTTTATTGTGCAAATGTTTGCACAAGTTGCACTCGTCATGATTATAGGTCTTGGTCCTCTATTTATTAGTTTGTATTTGTTCAATGCAACGCGAAAATACTCCGATGCATGGATTACAACTTTGATCAATTTTACCATTTTACAAGTTCTCGTAATCATGCTTGGAACCATTATATGTCAAGTTATCCTACAGGTTCTCAAAGTTTCATATGAATCAATTTACGTTCTTTTTCCCCCTGTCATCGTCATTTCGATCATAGGAGTTATTATCTTCCGTGCGCTTCCTGGTATTGCAACAGCGCTGGCCTCTGGCGGACCATACTTTAACGCTGGTGTCTCTTCAGGAGGACAGATTTTTACAATGCTTTCCAATGGTGCAAGAGCGAGTGGCAATGCAGTAAAAAGTGCCACTTCACAAATCTCAGGAGCTGCCGGTAACGCTGTTAGAAGTGCGGCAGGGGCAGCAGCAAAAGCAGGTAAATCTGGAGGCGGTCGTGGTCGATTTTAAGATAAATCACCTCTTTAAAAGAATAAGCATTTTTGTTTTTGCCTTGTGTGCGCCCTTTGGCGCACACGCCATGATCCTGTTCCAAATAAGATCTAACATCTTGGGTCTAACAACAAAACCAATCAAAATCTTGCATCACATAAACTTGTAAAAATGTTCAGAACAAAGGCTCTCATGCATTGTATTCCAAGATATTTGTGAGTTCAAAAAATGAAACGAAAAATAACTTTTGTTATGGTCCTAACGATCGCTCTTACTGGTTGTGCCTCTTTGAGTGGCCCTAAAAAACCACCACGCTGTAATGGCAAACATACACGCGCTTTAAATAAAGATAAGTGGAATTGGGACAATAAAAACATTGTCTACCCAGAAAAGAGCGTAAAGCCTGTTACCACTCCCATCATTCTCAATACTTTGGAAAGTGAAAAAGTAACAGCCAATTCAGCTTTATTAAAGCCGATTATTCATGAAGCACGATCTGATAAAACTGTGGAGGTTATGCGTGAAAAGTGATGCCCTTGAAGAATATATAAAAGAAGCGCGCTCATTTGACATTGATCGCATGCATAGCATGCGCGTGCGGATGAAAATCTCCATGGCTTTAACAGTGCTTTTTGGATTGATGACAATTGCGCTAGCTTTAGCTGTCGCAGCTTTGACGCCTTTGAAAACGGTAGAGCCTTTTGTTATCCGCGTTGATAACTCAACAGGCATTATTGATACTGTAAGCGCCCTAAAAGAATCCCCTAACGACTATGATGAAGCGATAACGCGTTATTTTGCCAGCCAATACGTTCGCGCTCGTGAAGGTTTTCAAGCATCAGAAGCAGAAAACAATTTTCGCTTAGTCTCTCTTTTATCTTCTCCAAAAGAACAAAACCGTTTTGCAAAATGGTACGCGGGCAATAATCCAGAAAGTCCGCAAAATATTTATCATAACATGATTGCTACGATCACAATCAAATCAATCTCTTTTATAAGTAAAGATCTTATCCAAGTTCGTTACTATAAAACGATCAGAGACTTGAATGAAAAAGAAAATATTTCCCATTGGATTTCAATCTTAAATTTTTCCTACGTGAACGCACACATTTCAACGTCTGATCGTCTTATCAACCCTCTTGGTTTTCAAGTATCGGAATATAGATCTGATCCAGAGGTGATAAAATGATCAGACTTTTACAAACAATCTCTTTAATTTTTACGATCACTGTCAGCTTGCACACAGTTCTCTCACTTGCGGAAACAGCGCCTGTCAGTGCACGTAAAGATAACCGCATCAGATTTGTCAATTATGACCCCTACAACGTCGTACAAATCATTGGCTCCATTCGCTCTTCGGTTCAACTAGAATTTGCCGTTGATGAAGAAGTAACCTATGTAGGAATTGGAAATTCGGTTGCTTGGCAAGTTGCACCGGCTGGACACTTTGTTTTTCTCAAACCACGTGAAGTTCAGCCTGTGACAAATTTACAAATTGTCACAAGCCGCCAAGATGGAACACAACGCTCTTATCAATTCGAGCTACAAGTCCGTGAAGGCGATGTTTCAGCCGGCAATGAGACGTATTTCTTGGTAAAGTTTCGTTATCCAGAAGATGAAGCCTTACGTAAGAAATTAGCCGAAGCAGAAAAAGAAAAACAACGTGAAGAAAACTTTGTCAATGATATTTTAAATATCCATGAAGATTTTGGACCACGCAATTGGGCTTATGAAGCTCAAGGCTCATCCCTTATTGAACCTGCTTCTGTCTATGATAATGGGAAAACAACAACCTTTACCTTTTTAGGCAACATTGAAATCCCTGCCATTTACATTGTATCGCCTGATGGGCAAGAAGCGCTTATTCCCAAATCGATTAAAGGCAACAAGGTTATTGTTCATGCAACAGCTGCACAATTCACGCTACGACGTGGGAATGAAGTATTGTGCATCTTTAACAAAAGGTTCGTACCAAAAGGAATTAATCCTGAAACAGGTACGACATCACCATCTGTACAACGTAAAGTGAACCTAGGAAGCAGCCATGAATAACACCGTGGATGAAAAAAGCATTAATGATCGCGATACAATAAAAAATGCTCAAGGGAAAAGTCAACAAAACAATGTGGGGAAAGCTATTGCTCTTATTATTCTTTTCAGTGTCTGTCTTTATTTAGCCTATTCAACACTTGTTACAGACAAAAAGCAACCAATTGAATCTTCAAAAGAAGGAAAAGTTATAAAACAAACAGAGCTTTTTCATCCTGCAAAGCCTACCCCTCCCCCCTTTGAACAGCCTCAACGAAATAACGCTCTATTACCAAAAGTCGAGCTACCAACACCAAACATCAATCAATTAAATTCTGATGACTCACTGCTGGAGGCAGCACAACGTGCTCCTGTATTAGCTTATGCAAGTACACAACAAGGCAAAATAGATTCACAAACAAATAATGGTGCTTTGCCTCACCAACTTGAAAGCAAACCTGATGAAACGACACAACGTTTTAATCATCTTCTCAAACCCACAGTGCTTGAAGGTATTCGTGCTTCAACCCTTGGCAATCGAAACTACATCATCGCGATGGGAACTTCTATTCCTTGTATTTTAGAAACAGCCATCAACAGTGATCAACAAGGTTTTGCCAGTTGTATCATCTCCAGAGATATCTTATCAGACAATGGTCGTGTTGTGCTTCTTGATAAAGGCACCCAAATTGTTGGTGAATATCGCGCCGGATTGAAAAAAGGCCAAACACGTCTCTTTGTACTATGGAATAGAGCAAAAACCCCCAATGGTATCATTATATCTTTAGCTTCACCGGCAACGGATGCTTTAGGGCGTTCTGGTATGGATGGAGATATTGATAACCATTGGCTCGAGAGGATTGGGTCTGCGCTTCTTGTCTCACTAATAAAAGATGCAACACACTATGCCAATAAACGTTTATCAAAAAAACAGGAAAAAGAAGAAACTGAAACAATCTCTTCAGGACAAAACATCGCAAACATTCTCGTAGAAAATTACGCCAATATTCCTCCAACATTATCCAAAAACCAAGGGGAAATGGTGAATATCTTTGTTGCCCGCGATTTAGATTTTTCCAGCGTTTATAAATTGAAAGTCATCGAAAACAAAAAACAGATTATCAATCGAGCTGTTTCAAGAAACTTTTACAAAAATTCGGCGGTAACTTTAGAATGAACTCAAACTTACATACCATGAGCGATGAAACCGTTGCGATTGTTCTCACAAAACTTGAACCCATCAGTGCTTTTTTGAAAGATGATAGACTCTTTGAAATTGTTATCAATCGTCCCTATCAAGTCATGACTGAAGGATTTGATGGATGGAAAACAATAGAAGCACCGGGGCTCTCTTTTAATGAGCTTATGGGGATTGCGAAAGTTGTCGCCTCCTATTCCAAGCAAAACATATCGGACAAAAACCCAATATTATCTGCAACGCTACCAGGCAATGAGCGCATTCAAATTGTCATTCCGCCGGCTGTCGAAAAAGACACGATTAGTATGACAATTCGTAAACCATCATCGCAGAGTTTTTCTCTCGAAGAACTCGCCAAGAAAGGCCTCTTCTCGCTCTGTGAACAGGTCTCTTTCACACCTTTGAATGACTATCATTCTCGTTTTAATGAACTCAAAATCATCGAGCATAAATTAGCCAATGCCTACTGTAATAAAGACTTTGTCTCTTTTTTAAATCAAGCTGTAGAATGCCAGAAAAATATTTTAATTGCGGGAAAAACCGGTTCGGGTAAAACAACATTATCAAAAGCATTAATCGCCAAAATCCCTCAAGAAGAGCGTATTATCACCATTGAAGACACGCAAGAATTGGTGATACCACACCCTAACCATGTCTCAATGTTCTATTCAAAAGATGGACAAGGCTTAGCCTCCGTTGGGCCCAAAGAGTTACTTGAATCATCTTTACGGATGCGTCCTGATCGTATTCTTTTGCAAGAACTTCGAGATGGTACAGCCTTTTATTATATCCGCAATGTCAATTCAGGCCATCCAGGTTCCATTACGACGGTTCACGCATCAACAGCACTTGCAGCCTTTGAGCAGATGACCCTTTTGGTCAAAGAAAGTGAAGGCGGTGGTGATTTAGAGCGTGATGATATTCGAGGCCTGTTGATTTCAATGATTGATATCATCATCCAATGCAAACGGATTGAAGGAAAATTTAAGGTCACAGAAATTTATTACGATCCCTTCAAACAACGAAACATCTTTGGAGGTGACTAAAAGAAGATCACACCGGCTGCCAAAGGCTCTTTTAAAGCAACAATTGCAAATAAGAGAAAAAATGCATGAAAACCAACGAAACAGAAATAGAGAAAATCTTTTATCGATGACAGAAGAAGAATTAAAAAAACGCCGTGAAGCCGTTGAAGCAGCCATCAGCACCCATGCGATAGAGGGAATAGCGCTTCATCCTACAACACTCAAAATTTTAGAAGAATACGCAAAGGGAAATATTTCACTCGAGGAATTTAACACTCTTATGGACAACGTAAAATTATAAGGAAGCTACGATGCCAAAAGCAAAAGCAAAGACAAAAAATATACAGATAGTTTCTCCCCATCATTATGTTTACCCAAACACCACAACACTCAAAAATAAATATGGAATAAAAGACTTAAAATCCTTTCTGGAGAAATGCTCACATGATACAGCAGAAGCAATGGTTAATTTGCGTGAAGCCCCCTTACCAGAAAAGTTTGATAGCTCCTATCTATGCTCTATTCATCACCACTTATTTAAAAATACCTTTGAATGGGCTGGATATATGCGCCATCTCCCCTTTACATTTGAAGATGGCACCATAGCCGCTATGCCCGAAATGAAAAGAACAGGATGGGAAAATCCTTTTGCACTCGGCGATGAAATCCAAGACGGTTTACAAAAATTAGATCAAACGCTTGCCGAAAAAGATAATTTGCAAGGCTTAACGCGTGAGAAATTTAACGCTGAAGCAATAAGCTTATTTAACGCCCTTAACCAACTTCATCCTTTTAGAGAAGGCAATGGACGTACACAACGGGTCTTTTTTGAAAAGCTTGCTCAAGCAGCAGGGCATCAGCTTGACTTTTCACTTGTTACAAAAGAACGCATGATGCTCGCCAGTGTTGCTGTAGCAGAAAATGGTGATCTAGAACCAATGCAACATCTGTTTGAAGATATCTCTAATCCCAATAAAATACTTCTTTTAAAGGAATTCATGAGCAACATGAAAGAACTTGGGCGCAATGTTAATGATCGTCCTGTTATGGTTGCAAAAGAAGGTGAAACTTACACGGGCACCTATAGGGGTGCTGGTTATGATAGCTTTGCTTTCAATGTGAAAGGCGCTTACATCATCGGCAATAAAGAACAACTCACACCAGAACAACTCAAAACATTAAAACCCGGTGATAGATTTACTTTTACCGTTCCCAAAACAAAAGCGCTTGAAAGCATTCTCATTCCAGAAGAAAGATTAGCCCCTTTGACAGAAAATGAAACGGCCCAAATGGTTGCAGAAGATTCTTGTGTCCACGCAAGCCTAAAACAGGTCCAGCAATTGTCAAAAATTGTTTATGGTAGTACAAAAACATTAGACAAACAGATGGAAGAAATCATCAAAAATCCAAACTTAGGCCAACCGCTCGCCAACCAGATTGAAAGAGCACCGCACTCTATTTCTCATCTTGCCGGTTTCAGTTTATGTGGACTACAAAATCAGGCACGTGCAAACGCTAAAAATCATCTTGAGATGCTCTGTACTGCCGTTGTAAATTTTGCCCATGCAGTGAGACATGCTGAAAAGGAAATTACGCAAGAACATGCAACAGAACAAAGTCGCCTTGCAAAAATGGTAGAAATGCCAAGTCAAAGCTTGCAAAACCTCTTCGCCTTGCCAAAAGAATTACAACAAGAAGCTTTAGCAAAAAATCCTTTATGTCAAAAAGAGCTCAGCAACTTTGTAAAAAAGATCAACACCCGTCTCTCACCAAATGAACATAAAGCAGTTCAAAATAATGATTATGAAACATTGGCTCAAAGCATTGGTGTATCAGAAAATAAAGCCAAACAAATTACACAAATTATTAAGCAAACCAAAGAAGTACACCAGCAAGCACAAGTATGCACAATGCACCGTTCCAAAGCATTCGCTATGGCCTGCTAAGAATAGACAAAACCTTCCTCCTTAATGAGAAAGGCTCATAAGCGAAAACTGTTTGGCGTTATCTGCACCTTTGCAAAAAGAGATGAGAGTTCATATCACACACCTAGAAAAGAGCATTTCGCAACATATTCTGACAGAATTGAAAGTAAAATACAATGAAATATACCAAAACACAAATGGTACTCATTTTAACACCGATCGCTTTAGGTGCTTTAACGATATTCCTTGTCCCTCATTTTTTATTGTTTATAACAAATGGACTAAAAAGCGATCAAATTTATTGGACACTTCGTTCTGAGCCTTTATTAGTCTTAGCACTAACGGCTGCTGTTTCATTGTTGTATAGTCTCTCGCAAAAACTACACCTGCGTAAAATGATCACTTTTGTCTCCGTTGTCTTTTTTGGAACAACCGCTCTTTACTATATTGGTGGTGAAATAAAACGCTTAAGTCCCTATGTTGGCCAACAAGGAATAACATGGGGCTATGCTCTTCAATTCATGGACCCCATGGTTGTTTTTGGCATCATCGTTGGTGTTTTTTTTTCCATCATGCAATTCGTAACAACCCTTCCCCCTAAAAGTAAGGTCAAGCGCGCAAAAAAAGGTATTTTTGGTGAGGCCGCTTGGATGAATTTAAGAGAGGCAGCAAAAATCTTTCCTGCCAATGGGGAAATTGTTGTGGGTGAAAGATACCGTGTCGATCAAGATAATGTGTGCAACATTCCCTTTGCACCTGGCAATAAAACAACATGGGGAAAGGGTGGAACAGCCCCTTTGCTAACCTTTAATCTTGATTTTGGTTCAACTCATATGATCTTTTTTGCTGGTTCTGGTGGCTATAAAACAACAAGTACAGTAGTTCCTACGTGTTTAACCTATCCAGGGTCTATTATTTGTCTTGATCCTTCAACAGAAGTTGCCCCAATGGTCAAATTTGCGCGTCAAAAAATGGGAAATAGAAATGTCATTGTTCTCGATCCTAACTCATTGTTAACAAAAAACTTTAATGTCATCGATTGGCTTTTAGACGACAGCGTACCACGCACACAACGCGAAGCGAATATTGTAAGCTTTTCAAAGTTGCTTCTTACAGATAAAAAATCAGACAATTCTTCAGCGGAATATTTCTCAACACAAGCCCATAATCTATTAACAGCTCTTCTTGCTCATGTTGTATTTTCTGATGAATATGAAGACAGCGAGCGCAATTTAAAAACATTGCGTGGTATTCTCTCTCAATCAGAAACAGCTGTTGTTAATCAATTACGCATGATTCAAGAAACAACACCTTCTCCTTTTATTCGTGAAATGGTTGGTATTTTTACAGAAATGGCAGAGCAAACCTTTTCAGGGGTTTATACCACCGCCTCAAAAGACACCCAATGGCTTTCTTTATCCAATTATGCAGATCTTGTCTGCGGAGATGATTTTTTTTCCTCAGATATTACCAATGGCAATACAGATGTTTTTCTCAATCTCCCCGCAAGCATTTTAAACAGTTATCCAGCTATTGGACGTGTGATTATTGGCGCCTTTCTCAATGCCATGGTTACAGCAGACGGTAACTATAAAAAACGTGTTTTATTTGTCTTAGATGAAGTTGATCTTTTAGGCTATATGAATATTTTAGAAGAAGCCCGCGACCGTGGACGTAAATACGGTACATCCTTGATGCTCTTCTATCAATCCTCTGGTCAGTTGGTCAACCACTTTGGAGAAGCAGGAGCACGTTCATGGTTTGAAAGTTGTTCCTTTGTCAGCTATGCTGCCATTAAAGATCTCCAAACTGCCAAAGACATTTCAGAACGCTGTGGTCAAATGACCGTTGAAGTAACCGGAACGAACAAATCAAGAGGCTTATCTTTAGGAAAGAGCTCTTACAACATCAATTACCAACAAAGAGCTCTCATTTTACCCCACGAAGTTATTCAAGAAATGCGTCAAGATGAACAAATTATTCTGATGCAAGGACAACCCCCTTTACGTTGTGGTCGAGCGATCTATTTTAGAAGAAAAGAAATGTTAGCCGCAGCTGCAAAAAACCGTTTTGCCCCAAAAGCACAGAAAAACTAAAAAACACCCTCTAATGAAGGCCATGCATCAAAACAAAAACATCAAAGGATAAAAGCAGAGATTCTATCTCATAAAAGCCTATAAAGAAGGAATTCCCGCTTGATACAACAAGAAAAATATGGGGAAAAGTCTTTAAATGATGGTATTATGCCTGTGCTTACCAATGCCAATTTTCTTTATAAAGCACTCTCCTCATCTCCAAATAATAAATACCAATCATATCTATGCCTTGAGAATCCTATCAAGAAACTTTTGAAGGCACCGCTTTTATAGGGAAATTTTTCTACAAAAAAATTAAAAGACAATATGCATGAAAACAACCCAAATGAACCATTCTCTCTCAGTAAAAGAAAAAAGTGCCAAGATAAAGATTGATACACTCAAAAACACCTACGAATTTGAGGGATTTTTTCCTCACCCAAGTCTCAACATCTCAAAACAATATGCGTGGGGGATTTTCAAACAAAAAGTTTAACACACTCTCATGGACAATGTAACATTATAAGGAATGTAACAATGCCAAAAGCAAAAGAAAAAACAAAAGGAATTCCCTCACCCCATAATTATATCTATCTTGGTACCCAAATTCTCAAAAATAGATATGGAGAAACAGATTTAAAACGCTTTCTGGAAAAATGCTCACATGATAGGAAAAAAGCCATGATCAATCTGCGTGCAGAACCCCTGCCAGAATATTTTAATTCAACTTATCTATGCCATCTCCACCAACAATTGTTTAAAAATACCTTTGTATGGGCTGGACATCTGCGCCATATCCCCTTCGCATTTACAGACGATAGCATTGCCGCCATGCCAGAAATGAAAAGAATGGAATGGGGCAATAATTTTGCAACCGGTGAAGAAATCCCTGAACTCTTACAAAAATTAGATCAAACGCTTGCCGAAAAAGACAATTTGCAAGGCTTAACACGCGAAGAATTTGTCAAGGAAGCAACGAGTCTATTTTATTCTCTTCACAAAATCCACCCATTCATAGATGGCAATGAGCACACAGAACAAGTCTTTTTTGAAAATCTTGCCAAAGCTGCAGGACATCAGCTTGACTTTTCGCTTGTCACACAAAAACGTATGATGGCTGCCTGTAGCGAAGCAATGCAATATAGCAATACACAACTGTTGAAAGATCTTTTTGAGGATATCTCCAATCCCCCCAAAATACGTCTTTTAAAAGAATTTATGGACCATATAAACAATACGGGACGCAACGTGGATGATCGCCTTGTTATAGCAACAAAGGCAGGAGAAACCTATATAGGAACTTATAAAGGTTGTTATTCAGAAGGTTTTATACTCGATGTGCAAGGAACTTACATCATTGGTAGCAAAGATGATCTCACACCAGAACGATTAAAAACACTAAAACCTGGTGATATCATTACCTTTACCGCCCCCAACAGCAAAGAGCTTGAAAACACGCTTATTCCAAAAGAAACATTAGCGCCTCTCACAAAAAGTGAATGTGCCAAAACAGTTGCGCTAAATAGTTACGTTCTCAAAGCTCAAAAGCAAGTCCGAGCTTACACAAAAACTGTTTATGGTGACGCAAACGTATTAAACGAACAGATAGAAGAGATTATTAAAAATCCAGAATTAGGCAGACAGTTTGCTAATCAGATTAAACAGGCACCGCACTCTGTTTCTCCTCTTGCAGGTTTTAGTATATGCGGTCTACAAAATCCGGCACGTATACACGCTCGAAATTATCTTGATGTGCTCTCTCTTGCAATTGAGAATTATGTGTATACTGTAGAAGCTACCTATAATATAGTCACTCGAGACCATAAAATTAAACAAGAACGCCTTGGAAAAGCGGTAGAGAATCCCAGTCAAAACTTGAAAAATATTTTTGCTTTATCACCGGAAAAACAAAGAGAAATCTTGTCTCAATCTCCTCAATTACACCAAGAGCTCCGTACTTTTATAAACAGTTTAGAACATCGTCTCTCATCAAACGAATGTAGTGCGATCACAAACAAAGATTATGAAACACTTGCACAAAGTATTGGTATATCAGAACAGAAAGCACGAGAAATTACCGACATTGTTCAAAAAGCAAGGAACGCTCATAGCCAATTCTACACACGCACACAAAATCGTTCAAATACACTTGCTATGGCCAACTAAAAAATATGAAACTTTGTTTTTTTGATTTAAACACCTATGTGGAAGAGATATTTTAATATTCTTATCATACATGCAAAAAACAGACTACTTAAGCGCCCTACCACCAATTTTGCACATAGCATATACACCATATCCAAAGCAATTGGACAGGATAATTGTTAATTCCTTTTAAACGTCATGATTACTACTGACGAAAGCTACAAAAGCCTATTTTATTTGTCTTAGATGGAGTCGATTTTCGTGGTTATATGAATATTTTAAAAAGAGCACTCATTTTACCCCACGAAGTTATTCGAGAAATGCGTCAAGATGAACAAATTATTCTGATGCAAGGCTCCCCTTCGCAATGTGGTTGCGCCATCTATTTCAGAAGGAAAGAAATGTTAGCCGCAGCTACAAAAAACCACTTTACCCCACAAAAGAAAAACTAACTTCCTATTATGAGATCTTGACTATGAAAAGACCAACCACAAAAACAACATACATTTCTATTTTTAAAAACCCGTTAACAAAAAGTTTTTGACCGCTTCTTCACACATAAGGAAAACATGATAAAAAATCCGTGTTTTTTCCTTTTTGTATTTTGTGTATCGTTTTACCAGTACCCATCGTCTTTACAAGAAAGTCCCCCCCTCAAATCACCTATAACCAAACCAACATTTCCACTTGAGAACGTCCTGCAAATACATTCCTACAAAGCTTTTTGTTTGTAATTTATCCCCTACAAACAAACAAAAACATTTCACAACGCTAATCACCAATATCAAGACTTAAGAAAAAAAACGGTTGATCTTTGAGACAACAACTCTCAAAACACCTACACTCAAGAACATCGATTTTTTCCCAAAAAATATTTAAGATATACATCAAAATGAATAAATCATTCTTATACAAGCTTTTCCCCCTTTACGATATCATAAAGTGTTCTATTTTAATGATAAAGCGCTGAAAAAGTCTTTTCTCCCCAACCAAAGAAAGGGTTTCCTCTCTTATGGATCTTAAAGCAGCGCACACAATAAGAGCAACAACACAAAGTAAAAAACATTTTGTTGCAAAAATACACAAAAAAGATGTTCGTATGGCAAGATATTCATATGGAGCAATAAAAAAAATATAATGGAGAAAAATTTTTTATGACTGCTTTTGCCCATAGATTCACCAATCTGAGAGCTGTGTATGAAAAGTACCAGCACCATCCACTAACCAAGAGCGATTACACCCGCTATATCCACACCCCTCATCAAAGCGCTCTTGCAAACAACTTTGTTAAAGGAAAAAACAACAATTTTAAGCAACATTTTTCTTTTTGACCTCTTCCTTACACCTCAAAAAACGAAGATTTTACCCAGAGTCAATTTTATAGAAAATCCATTTTCTGACCACTCATGGGCTTCATATCAGCGCCCTAAATACCAGCATTTTACAGTACAAGATAATAAACAAAGGAAACATCAGAAAAGCTTTTCAAAAGCATCACGAAACGATTGATACAACATCCATACACTGAAGGGAAAAACACTCCCTCTCATAACACCCAAAATCTCAAAAGAATACGCGAAGGGGAATTTTTCACATGCAGCGTTTAAGACGCTCATCAACCACCACCCTACCTACTTAGGAGAGATTACATGTTAGAGCAAAATTATCTATATAAAGGAACCAAAACACTCAAAAATAAATATGGCATCAAAGACCCTAAAAAACTGTATCAACGCAGTACCCATGACGTCACTAAAGCAGCCGTCAATTTTCGCCATGAACCACCCCCACAAAAATTTGATGCTTCCTATCTAAAACTAATCCACTGGAGCCTCTTCCACGAAACTTTTGAATGGGCTGGCCACACCCGCGATACATCCTTTACATTTGAAGATGGCACCACTGCCCATATGCCAGCGATGCGTCCCAAAGGTTATGAAGTTCCTTTTGCTATCGGTCCACAGATTAAAAAAGAACTCACACAACTCGAAAAAATACTGAACCAGAAGAACAATTTAAAAGGTTTATCGCGCCAAGAATTTGCTGAAAGTGCCGCTGAAGTTTTTATGGCGCTAGAGCACGCACATCC
Organism: Bartonella sp. AA83SXKL; assembly: GCF_042196965.1. Taxonomy (NCBI): domain Bacteria; kingdom Pseudomonadati; phylum Pseudomonadota; class Alphaproteobacteria; order Hyphomicrobiales; family Bartonellaceae; genus Bartonella; species Bartonella sp. AA83SXKL. Next base: position 26,314 of record NZ_JBHIRG010000012.1, on the reverse strand, counting down.
TTTTAGAAAAGGGAATGGGCGCGTCAATCGAATGTTTATGGAAAAACTTGGACAAGCAGCAGGGCATACCATTGACTTTTCTTTCATCACAAAAGAACGCATGGCAGTAGCTTGTATTGAAGCCATGCAATATGGCAATCCCCAACCGATGAAAGATCTTTTTGAAGATATCACCCATCCGCAAAAATCCCTTGTTTTAAAAGAATTCATCTCCCAAATGAGAAACGCTGGACTGGATGAAATTAACGATCGTGTTGTTGTTGCAGCAAAGGAAGATGTAACCTATGAAGGCGTCTTTAGAGGTTTTTCAGCAGAAGGTTTTGTCATGGAAATAGAAGGGGCTTTCGTCGTCGGACACAAAGATGATCTCACCCCAGAACTCGTCAAAACATTACAAAACGGTGCCCGCCTCTGCTTTCAAAAAACCAACGTTCAAAGCTTAAAAGAAACACTGATCCCAAAAGAAACATTAGCCCCTCTTACCCATGAAGAGTTATTTGAAAGGATTTCAAATGACGCTTATGTTGAAGGGAGCCGAAAAGAAATCGAAAATTTATCAAAGACTGTTTATGGTAAAACCCACGCCTTAAAGACAACATTAGATATCATAACGGCAGCTCCAAACTTAGGAAATCAGTTTGCCGATGAAGCTTTACAAAACCCTCAATCAATTTCTAAATTTGCTGGGAGTAAAATACTTGGCATGAAAAGTTCAAATCGCAGACAAGCCGAACAGGCTGTTCCACAACTCAGCCAAGCCCTTAAAAATTATGGCGCAATAACACAACAAACAAAAGATGCAATTCTAGAGCAACACCAAAGAGAACAAAATCGCCTGAACCACACTGTCGAAAAACCTGGAAAAAATTTACAAAACCTTTTTGCCTTACCAGAAGAACAACAAAGGGAAGCTTTATTCCATTCTCGTTCACTGCGACAAGAACTCCATACCTTTTCACGACAACTACACAATCGTCTATCCTCAGAAGATCGTAAAGCCATACAAGAAAAAGATTATACCAGACTAGCTTGCCTCCTTGGGACATCGGAAAGCAAAGCAAAAGAAATTGCGAATACTGTAAAGAACACCCAAGAAGCACAATGCCAAGCTCGCAGCTTGAAAGTTAGTCGTTCCTCATCGCTGGCTCTTACCGGCTAAAAACGCGTGAACTTTTGCCTTCCAACAGAACTCTTTATACCAATCATTTTATCTCCATTACGCCCACCAATTGTTTTAAAATGTTACAAAAGATAGTCCTAAAAATGAATCCTGTAATCTACTATAACTTATTGATAATATTTCATAAAAAAACTGTATAAAAGACATAAATGTCCATTACATATCAATATGAATAGCGCGAAGTCTTTGGAGACCATTCAGTTTGATATTCTTCTTTTGTCTTAAAAAATATCAAAAAGTGGGAAATGCGCCAAAGAGGTTTTCTAAAAATATTGAAAGGAAACAGCCATGAAAAAAAGTCACCCAAGCCCTTCTACCAATGTAGAGGAACTAAGACAACAAATTGACCAACAAAACCTAGAAGCTTCTAATGTAGAAGACCTCTACGCAAAGGTTAATAAACCACCTAAAGAACAGCGCACCTCACCTCAATATACACTTCAACAACCACCAGAAACGGTTTATGCTCCCAAAAAGCCACTTGACCAACAAAACCTAGGAGCTTCTAATGTAGAAGACCTCTACGCAAGGGTTAATAAGCCACCCAAAGAACAGCGCACCTCACCTCAATATACACTTCAACAACCATCAGAAACGGCCTATGCTCCCCAAAAGCCACTAGGAAATCCCTATGATAGACTTGGTGAAAGACCAAGTGATGGGCGACGCACCGACAAACTCGTAAACCCCTATTCAATAACGGATTTGGCAGCACAAAATTGGCAAACACCCTACGACACAGTTGGTGAAGGTGCACAGGGTGGACGACATCCCCAAGAACCAGAACATCTCTATGCAGAGCTTGAAGTTGGTGAAAATGGTAGGCACTCTCCCCAAAGACCACTCAAATCCGTCTATGCAACGGTTGGCATGGGAGCTGAAGGCGGGCAAGAATCTGAACAACTAGAAAATCCCATCTATCAAGGCGTTGGCGGAGGCAGAATCTCCCCTCCCAGAACCCCAAAAGATGTGGTTACAACAAAGCTTTTAACAAGCGTAGACTTTCAATATGGTGTAAGAGAAACGCAAGAATGGTGCAGAGTTGTTTATGGTAACGAACATGCTTTGAATCAACAACTGGCTAAGATTCTTGACGACCCTCAAAATGCAGAAAAAGTCTTATGGAGCCTTGCAGAAAATCCTGAAAGCGCTGGTAAGCTTGCAGGTCACAAAATACTTGGTGTAAAATCTCTAAGCCGCAGAGAAGCTGAAGATGGTTTTCGTCCTCTTTGCTCAGCTCTTGAGAGACATATACATAATACACAAAAGCTCCATAAAAAGTTTACACGGGAGCATGAAAGAGAAAGAGGTCAAAGACAAGAAAGTCCAGAAAGAGATACAGAAGACAGACATTACCACCATCATCATCGTCATGCAAGAGGACAAGAACAAAATAGTCCAGAGCACAGCCCACAACAACAAAGACATGGAGAAAAAGGAATGGCTTTTGCCATGTAAGGGGAGCATAAACATAAAAACAGATAGTTTTTGTTTTTCATGTAATCTTTTTTTCAGTGAGTTTCTTGGTGCAAATCATTTTATCGTGATTGCACCAAGAGTTGTTTTAAAATATTACAAAAAATAGTTCTAAAAGTGGATCCTATAATTTATCATAACTTATTGATAAAATTTCATAAAAAAACTGTATAAAAGACATAAATGTTCATTACATATCAATATTGAATAGCGCAGAATCTTTGGAGGTCATTCGGTTGGATATCTTCCTTTATATCAAAGTTATCAAAACTAAAAGTGGGGAATGCACCAAAGAGGTTTTCTAAAAATATTGAAAGGAAATATGTATGAAAAAACATCATCCACATCCTTCTGCAAATCCAGAAGCCCTCTATGCAAAAATTAATAAACCAACCAGAGGAAACCAGCGCGGACCAACCCCAGAAGAGGAAGTTCTATACGCATCCGTTAGCAGTGTTTCTCCTTCAAGAGGGAGACATCCTGATCGGGGAAGAGAAAATCCTGAAACCGATTACACAGAGGTTGCTCCCCCAAAACGCGAAGCTGAGGTTACATACGCATCCGTTAGCAGTATTTCTCCTTCAAGAGGTAAACATCAAAGGACAGAAAATCCTGAAACTGACTATACAGAGGTTTCTCCACAACAAAAAGGAAGATCATCTTCACCTTCTCTCACAACTGATCAAAAGAGTGTAATGCTTTTAAAAAATCCACAGGTCCAAGCACGTGCAGAAGAGGTCATACATTGGAGTAAAATTGTTTATGGCAATGATACAATTTTCCAAAAACATTTGCAAAGCATACTTACAGATCCCAATAAAGGAAAAGAGCTTTCAGATCAACTTGCTGAAGATCCTGAGTCTATACATAAGCTTGCGGGCCGTACCGCACTTGGACTAAAAAGTCAAACACGCAAAGAAGCTGAAGAGGGTTTTAAATCGCTTGTTGACGCCATTGATGATTATACAAAGGCTGTAGAAAGAGCCACAGAGAGGCTATCGCAAACCCCTCTAGCGGAACAAAGACGCCGTCAAGAAAATTCTCAGCAAGTTGAGAGACACCATCATCATCATCGTCATCACGCAAGAGGACAAGAACAAAATAGTTCAGAGCACAGCCCTCAAAGACAAGGAGAAAAAGGATTTTCTTATGCCATGTAAAGGGGCATAAACATAAAAACAGATAGTTTTTGTTTTTCATGTAATCTTTTTTTCAGTGAGTTTCTTGGTGCAAATTGTTTCATCGCGATTGCGCCAAGAATTGTTTTAGAATGTTACAAAAAATAGTCCTAAAAATGGCGCCTGTAATTCACGATAACTATTGATAACTTATTGATAATATTTCACAAAAAAACTGTATAAAAGACACAAATGTCTATTAAGCTGATTGCAAATAGCGCAGATCTTTGGAAGCTCATTCAGCTCGATATTTTTTTGTCTCAAAGCGATCCAAGCATAAAAGGCAAGAATGCACCAAAGAGGTTTTCTAAAACAATTTTTGAAAGGAAACATGCATGAAAAAAAAACACCCTCATCCTTTTCCATCCTCTTCAATACAAGAACTTATAAAGCTCTATGAACAAGCAGCGGCAGAGGTCTCAGGCGCAGCCCCCCTTCCTAAAGAAACACCTTCAAAAAGCAAAAGACTATCATCCATACCGGAAGAAGATGAGGAAAGACAATCTCTTTTAAGAGAAGAAACTGTACATGCATCAACAAATCGAACAGCCTCGTTAACAAGAGGCGGCTCTACCAAAAGGCAGCAAAAACCTGAAACGACACACTCAACAGTTACTTCACAAATTACCCAAAGGACAACAAGAGTTCTCTCAGAGGAAGAAATCATTCTATTTCTTCCACACCATTCATTGGTTAAAACATATCGAGAGGAAATCCAACATTTATCCGCAAAAGCCTATGGCAATCCAAATATTTTGCAAGAAAAAATGCAGGAAATTCAAAAAAATCCTGCTGCAGGAGAGGAGCTCTCATGGCGCATGGCAGCATATCCTGAAAGTCTTGCTAAACTTTCCGGCACCAGCATGTTGGGCTTTAAAAATCGAGCACGTAGACAAGCGGAAGAGAGTTATTCCGCTCTCAGTGTCACCGTTGATTGTTATACAGAAGCTGTAAAACAGGCAAGAGAGAGCCTCGTACAATCTCCAGAGCAAGAACTCAAAAACTATGAACGCTTCATGGGGAAGGAAGCCGTCGCTAAACTTCTGCAAAAACCAGATCATCGTGAAAAAGAAACGCTTTCAGAGACAGAAATTTCTACCCAAATTCAACAACATTCAAAAGTCAAAAGACACCTCGCCCAAATCCAATATTGGTGTAAAGTTGTTTTTGGGAACGAAAACATTTTGCAATCACAAACAGAAGAGCTTTTCCAAAACCCTGAAACAATAGAAGCACTCGCACAGCAACTTGTCGGAAATCCTCAATCTTTTCACAAGTACGCTGGTCATAACTTTTGTGGCTTTAAAAATAAAGCACGCAGACATGCTGAAACGGGTCTTTCTCACCTCATTGACGCCGCTGACAATTATGCAACAGCTGTAACACAAGTAAGAGAGAGCCTTTCAAAAACTCAGCAGGCAAAACAAGAACACAATGAAGCACCTTCTGACAGAGCGCAAAATTTGCATCAACAACAAAGCGTCTCACAGTCTGCTCAACGCGTTGAGCTTTCAACAGTAACGCATGAAGGAGCAACAACCTCTACTCAACAAAGAGAAACAGATGTTCGTCCTCGCAAAACTGCCGCCCCAAAAGCGATGGCTTTTGCCAGCTAAACAGACATAAGTTTTCACGTTGAATCTAACGTCTTGGCGCAACACAGGAAAGAGGTATTTGCGCCAAGAAAGAGAGAAAAATTGAAACAAAATTTATTTTTCTGTCCCTTAACCCAAACACTGAGAAAATAATCTTTAGAGAATGATTATGATCTGAACCATAAGAGTCAAATCGTGCGAGACCATTCAGTTTCATATCCTCTCTCATAAAAGCAAATGAAAAAGCATAAAACAGAATAAAAACCAACGTACATTTTTAAATAGTATTTAAAAACAATATTGGAAGAGTTTGAAAGGAACATGTATGAAAAAAAGAAATCCCTCCCCTTTTATCACCGAAATGATGGAAAAATTTCAACAACAGGCTGAACAATCCCCTACCAGAACCCCTCCTTCCCAAGTTTCTCAAAGTTTGCCAAAAGCAACTGTAGAAAAACGCCCAGAAAATTTATCCTCCCACCCAAAAGTTGCACCACCACCCCCCCCTCGTATGAAAAGCTCAGTGCAAACCAACACAATGTCTCCTAACGCCAAAAACCAAGAGACACCTCCCCCACAAAAAAAAGCAGCTCCACCAAAACCTCCGCGTGCAAAAGAGAGGCAACAACATAAACAAACAGTTCAAGAGTCCCCCTTCCTACAGACAAAAGTGGCTCCACCCCCTCCTCCACGCATGAGAGAAAAAACACAAACCAGCACAACAATCTCCAACTCAAAAATCCAAGAAAACTCCTCTCCGCACACAAAAGCAGCTCCACAAAGACCTCCACGTGCAAAAGAGAGACAACAACATAAACCGACAGTTCAAGAGTCCCCCCCCCTACAGACAAAAGTGGCTCCGCCCCCTCCTCCACGCATGAGAGAAAAAACACAAGCCGACGCAAAAATCCTCAACTCAAAAATCCAAGAACACTCCTCTCCGCACACAAAAGCAGCTCCACAAAGACCTCCACGCGCAAAAGATAAGCAACAAAACAAAACAACAGCTCAAGAGGGAGAACATCTCTATGCAACGCCTGCTCCGCCCCTTCCCCCACGCATGAGAGAAAGAGTACAAAATGGCACAAAAATCCAAAATCCTGAAACACACGAACCAAGTGTTAGACCCAAAACACTATCACATATGAAAGTCAGGCAGCAAAGCAGTTCATCATCACAAGACAGTGGAACATATGCCGTCCCGCCTTCAAGAAAACCGCACCGTATAGAAAACAGAAAACAAAGCGATACTGTCGTCCAAAAGCCTGCCTCTCCACACACAGCAATTGAACAACCAAAACCGTCTCACGAACAAAAACCATCTATTAATACAATGGAAAGAGAGCTATTGCTCGTAGCATATCAAGAAGAGATACGATTTTTGTGCAAAAAGGTTTATGGCGACCGACTTATTTTAGAAGAAAAAATAGCAGAAATTAAAGAAAACCCTGATATGGGAGAACAACTCTTATGGGATGTTACAGAACAGCCTAAGTCTATTTCTAAGCTTGCTGGTAGAAAAGTTCTTGGCATAAAAAATCATGCGCGCAAACAAGCTGAAGAAGCTCTTCCCACCCTATGTGCTGCCATTAACGGTTATGTGTATACTTCAAAATATACAAAAAGTGAAAATATTTTACAAGGTTCTCACACGGAACAACAACATCAGCGACAAGCACAAGAGGAAGAGCTAACAAATCAACATTTACAAAATCCGCTCAATTCAGAAAAGAAAATACAGCCTCTCTCAAATGAGGAAATTGCCCGCAGAGTTCAAAAAGATCCATCGGTTCAATATGGTCAAAGAGAGATCCAATATTGGTGCCAAATTGTTTATAAGGATCCATTTATTTTGCAATATAGAATAGAAGATATGCAAAAAATTCCAGAGATGGGAGAAGAGCTTGTATTTCAAATTGAAAAGGATTGTACATCTGTTTCTCCGCTTGCTGGTAGACAAGTCCTTGGCATAAAAAATGGAGCACGCAAAGCTGCTGAAGAAAATCTTCCTACTCTTTGTACCGCCATTAAGGATTATGCTGAAACTGTAAAACAGTTAAGAGAAGGCATTGTGCAAAACCATCAGGAAGAACAACAAAAACGTCATCAACCACCTACCGATCTCGATAAAAAGTTGCAACAGCAGCAAAGCTTATCGCAGTCCCCGAAGCTACCCGAATGCTCAACAGCAAAGCAACTTCAAGAAGTTGTAGAAACATCTAGGCAAGAAGAGAAATCGCCTATTCGACCGCACAGAGCCGAAACATCAAAAGCAATGGCTTTGTCGTGACAGTCTAATCATCGTTGGCTTTTCATCCAAAACTTTGGTGCAATTATCTTGCCAAGATTGCACCAAAGACGGTGTATGAAATACAGAAAATTTTGAATAAGACACCCCATTATTTTACAGAATTCATTGATAAAATTTCACGATAATACTTTATAAAAATTACAAACTTTAACTTGGTTCCATGCGAATAAGGTCAATTTTTTCAATCATTCAAATAGGCATTCTTCTTTGAAGAAAACACTATGAAAATAACATAAGGCAAAAAATGTAAACAAAAAAAATCAAAAAATAATGTTACCATTTGAAAGGAAATATGCATGAAAGAAAACACAGAACATTGTGCCTCCTCTACACAGGAAGAATTGCAAGAACAACACTCTGTAATTAATGCAGCCATTTCAAAGCAAATCAATGAAGAAGCGCAAAATTTTTTCTACCCCAATAGCAAAGTGCTTAAAAATAAATACCGCATCAAAGATAAAGAAATATTAAAAGAATGCTGTTCTAATGATGTAAAAAAAGAAATGATAAAACTGCACCAAGAACCTCTACCAGAGCAGTTTAATGCCTCTTATCTAAAATACCTTCATCAAGGACTCTTTTCCCGTGCATTTGAATGGGCCGGACAAACACGCGAAGAGCCTTTTACATTTGAAGATGGCACTGTTGCTTCTATGCCCATTTTGAAAAGAAAAGAATTTACAAAACCTTTTGCGATTGGCAGAAAAATACAGGAGGGACTAGAAAAGTTAGATAAAACGCTTGCTGAAAAGAATAATTTACAAGGCTTAACGCGCGAAGAATTCGTTGAACAAGCAGCTAGTATAATGATAGATTTGCACCACTTGCATCCTTTCAGAGAGGGCAATAGGCGCACAAAGAGACTGTTTGTTGAAAAACTCTCTCAAGCAGCAGGACATGAGCTAGATTTTTCTCTTGTGAGCAAAAAACGTAAAGACTTTGTCCGCGCCGCTGCCATGGAACATGGCAACCCAGAGCCTATGAAGCATCTGCTTGAAGATATCTCAAATCCAGAAAAATTGCTCCTCTTACGAGAATTCACCAACTCTATGAGAGAGCTTGGATTGGATGAAAAAAATTATCATCTCGCTGTCGTTGCAAAAGAAGGAGAAACCTATCATGGTACCTATAGAGGCAGTGGACCCAATGGCTTCATGCTTGATGCCAACGGGATTTTCATCTTGGGAAATAAAAAAGATCTCACCCCAGAGCAAATACAGACATTAAAAATCGGTGATGCCCTCTCCTTTACAGCACAAAAAGTTCAAAACCCAGAAAAAACCCAGCAAAAAACATTGCTTCCAGAAGAAAAAAGAGCCACTCTTAAAAACGATGAAATAACTGAAAAGAGCAAAGACAACGCATCCATTCAAACAAAGAAAAAAGAACAAGCCCATTTTTCACCGTGGATTGTCCCTCATGCTTTACATGACAGCGTTGAAGTTATGCCCCAAAGTTTGCAAGAACAAGAAAAAGAACAAATGGCACAACCAATTGCTCAATCGGCTTCCGCTATGAGGCAAATGCAAAAAGATTTTCAAAAAAACATTTTACAGAGCAGTAATACAGCGACAAATAATCCAATATCTGTCAAAATGACAAAGGAAACACGCTCTGATCATCAAGAAAGAACAAAACAGCCCCCAAAAAAAGCAATGGCATACTGGGATACTGGTACAAGAAAAACGGACACCGTCCCTCTCACCTTACAGGAGAAATTATCATCACCGCCTGAAACCGAAGAAAATAAGACAATACATCGTAATTTCTTTTACCCCAATAGTATCACCTTAAAGAATAAATATGGAATAAAAGACTATGGAAAATTAAAAGTGCAATGTGCCCATGATACAACAAAAGCAATCATTCATCTGCGCCAAGAAGCGCCACCACAAAAACTAACCTCCACATATCTCCAATATATTCATCACACCCTATTTAAAAATACTTTTGAATGGGCCGGACAAACACGCGAAAAACCATTTACATTTGAAGATGGTACCGTTGCTTATATGCCAATGATGAAAAAAGCTGGTATTTCTTTTGCCTCAGCAAAACAGATACAGGAGGGTCTAGAAAATTTAGATAAAATACTTGCAGAAACGAATAGTTTAAAAGGCTTAACCCGCGAAACATTTGTTGAACATGTCACTGAAATGTTGATACAGCTCAACTATACACATCCTTTCAGAGAAGGCAATGGACGCACGCAACGAATGTTTTTTGAAAAACTTGGGCAAGTTGCTGGCCACACACTCGACTTTTCTCTTGTAACAGAAAAACGTATGAATCTTGCCAGTATTGCATCGCTAAAACATAAAGATAAAGAAGAAATGAAACATCTGCTTGAAGATATCTCAAATCCAGAAAAAATACTTATTTTAAAAGAATTCATGGACAGTATGAAACATATCGGGCTTGAGAGTATTCATCATCATCTTATTATAACAGCAAAAGAAGGTCATACCTATAAAGGCTTTTACAGAGGCAGTGGACCCAATGGCTTTATGCTTGATGCTAACGGAATTTTCATCTTGGGAAATAAAAAAGATCTCACCCCAGAGCAAATACAGACATTAAAAATCGGTGACGCCCTCTCCTTTACAGCACCAAAAATTCAAAACCAGCAAGAAGTGCTTATCCCCGCACAAACAATAGCCCCCCTTACCAACAATGAAATTGCCACAAGGATAAAAAACAACGCATCCATTCAAGCAAGAAGAAAAGAAATAGAAACTTTGTGCCAAATCATTTATGGCAATCGTCATATTTTGCGGGAAAGAATTGAGATGATCCATGAAAATCATACTGAAGGAGAACAACTCACCTATCAAATTACCACCTCTCCCCAATCGATTTCTAAGCTTTCTGGTAGCAATGTATTTGGCATCAAAAACAACGCGCGCGCCCATGCTGAAGAAAATATTTTGCCCCTCTGTAGAGCCATTGATCGTTATATCAATATTTCTAAACAAACAGAAAGAGACATTCTCCATACCCATCATGTAAAACAAAGGCGGTGTGAACAGTCGGTAGAAATGCCTAAGGCTTGGATGAAAAATCTCCTTTCCTTGTCAAAAGCACAACAGCAAGAAACTTTATCAAACTCTCCTGAATTAAGGGGAGAGATAAGGACTTATATCAAAAAAATCAATGAGCGCTTATCTTCAAACGAGCATGAAGTTATAAAAGAAAATAATCCTGAAAGACTTGCGAAGAGTCTTGGCACATCAACCATCAAAGCAAAAGAGATTATGGAAATAGTCAAGCAGATAAAAGAGATAGAACCGCATATACAACCCATGTATTTTTATAACCATAAATTCGATGAGCGCTTAGCACCAAACCAGTATCAATCTATCCAGCATCAATCTATAAAGAAAAATAATGAAAAAAAATGTTCCAACACCCTTGATAAAGAAGCAATTAAAGTGCAAAAAATGACAGAAATCGTCAATCAGAGTCCCAAAAGACAAGAAAATATTCAACCTCACAAAACGGAGCACACAAAAGAAATGGCAATGAATATCTAAAAGGTTTATAAACTTTAACTTTTTTGCCCCCTCTGGTAAAAATGATAGCCTTTACCCCCCCCTCTGCCTTCATCGGCAAATCAATTGCGCCTCAACGAGAATGGAAACCATGAGAGAACAAATTGATCTTATTTCCTCAGATTTTATCCTCATCAACTGTGAAAAGAAACCTGAACAGGAAAAATGCTGTTGAAAGATCATGTCTTCCTATCCTCTTGTTTATGTAATCTCTAAAACGAAAAGGCAGCCAAATTTGGGGAGAATATAAAGCCGTAAAGATAAAAATAAATCACCAGCTTTACCATCACCTTTTAGCTCAGCCTTACGACTTTTTAAAACATCTAAAGCGCTGTTTTTTTAATAATGAATAAATAATGGAAATTGCGTATTGCTCCACGCTTTTATTTTATTTGCGTTCTTTAATAGGGTCACACCCCTCACATAAAACAGAACGGTATTGGGTTGCACTATTCACGACATCACACCATAAAGAGAAATTATCATTATATATCCCTACATATCCCTTCAAACTGTTATAATATCACTCGCATATTTCAGTTTGAAAAAGAAATTTTAATTATTTTATGGCAACAATAAAAATTTTAATGCAACAGTAAACAAGGAGCATAAAAAAGTCTTCAAGCACCATTGTTGACAGAAAGATAAACACCGTCGTAAAACGCTTTCAAAAAGTATCCTTGATTAGGATAGAGATCAGATTTTTACGATTTAAAACGCTTTATTTCTCCTGTCATCGCTTCTCTTTTACAACAAAGCTGATATATCTTTATGACATTGATTAAAAAAATTGCAACAGTTGCTTCCGGAACCCTCATGAGCCGTATTTTTGGCTTCGTACGCGAAATGCTTATGGCCGCAGCCCTAGGGACAGGTCCTGTTTCTGATGCCTTTAACGCTGCTTTTCGTTTTCCCAACACATTTCGTCGTTTTTTTGCTGAAGGTGCCTTTAACGCTGCTTTCATTCCTCTTTTTGCAAAAAAAATCACTGAAGAAGGTCACGAAACGGCATGCAAATTTGCAGAAGAAGTCTTTGGCGTTCTCTTTTCGCTGCTCTTACTGTTAACGATTGCGATGGAACTGAGTATGCCTTTTTTGGTACGAACCATTATTGCCCCAGGTTTTACCGAAGATGCAACAAAATTTAACGCTACAATTCACTTTACTGCAATCATGTTTCCCTATTTAACCTGCATGTCGCTTGCTGCCATGATGGGGGGCATGCTTAATGCGCTGCGACGCTATTTTATTGCCGCCATTGCCCCACTCTTTTTAAACATTATTTTGATTGGTGTGCTTGCCTATGCTTGGATCTATAAACTTGACGCTTGGCATATTGGCTTAAATCTCTCTTGGGGTGTATTGGCAGCAGGGCTTCTTCAGCTCACCTTAATTGCCCTTGCTTTGCGTCAAAGTGGAATGAAAATTTCCTTCCGCCAGCCCCATTTAAGTCCTAATGTTCGTAAGCTATTAACTTTAGCATTCCCAGCAGCCATCACAGGTGGCATCACGCAAATTAATTTGCTTATTAATACCAACATTGCTTCTAGTCAATCGGGTGCTGTCTCTTCTTTGATGTATGCTGATCGTCTTTATCAATTGCCTTTAGGCGTAATCGCCATTGCCGTTGCAACCGTTCTTTTACCAGAGTTAACACGCGCTTTGCGGAGCAAAAAGCATAAAGAAACCCACCATTTACAAAATCGCTCTATTGAATTAACATTGTTGTTAACACTTCCAGCATCCATCGCTTTTTTGCTGCTCTCCACTCCCATTGTCAGTTTGCTCTTTGAACGAGGACAATTTACCAGTCAATCAACACACCATGTTGCACAATTATTGGAGCTTTATGGACTAGGACTTCCAGCTTTTGTTCTTATTAAGGTCTTTATTCCTAATTTTTTTGCCCATGAAGATACCAAAACACCGATGATTTTTACAGGTATTTGCGTTTTCATCAATATCAGTCTCGCCTTAACATTATTTCCTATTCTATCTGCACGAGGCATTGTTATTGCTGAAATTACCTCTGGATGGGCCAACACCCTTTTGCTGTGGAGTGTCCTTATCAAACGCGGTTATTGGAAATACGACTTCCAACTGATAAAGCGAATATTATGTCTCATGATGGCAACTCTTTTGAGTGCACTAGCCCTCTATTACGGATTGAATGTGTTTGTTTTTTTGTCTTTTCCTTTATCCTCACAAGCATCATTTTTCTTGCGCGCGATCACCTTAGCTGGGATCATGATTGGCATATTTTTGATCTATTTTAGTGCCTATTTTTTATTCAACACCCGTTCCTTTTTTCACACGCTTAAAAATTTGAAAAAACGCTCATAATATCTATACTTTGTCAAAAACAATAAAATGAATAACCTTAATTGAAGAAAGAGCACTCCTATGGATACCTTCACACCACTTGTCTTTTCCGGCGTACAACCGAGTGGTCATTTACATCTTGGCAATTATCTTGGAGCCATTCAGCGTTGGGTTGAACTGCAAAACTCTCATCACTGCCTCTATTGTGTTGTGGATATGCATGCGCTCACAGTCAACCCAGATCCCCTTACTTTACGCGAATCCACCAGAACAGTGACAGCAGCTTTTTTAGCCGCCGGTATCGATCCTCAAAAACACATTATTTTTAACCAATCACGTGTTTTTCAACATGCTGAACTCGCCTGGATTTTTAATTGTGTTGCCCGTATCGGCTGGCTTCAACGCATGACACAATTTAAAGATAAAGCGGGAAAAGATCGCGAAAAAGCATCCATCGGGCTTTTTGCCTATCCCACTTTGATGGCTGCTGATATTTTAGTCTATCGTGCAACGCATGTTCCAGTAGGCGAAGATCAAAAACAGCATGTTGAACTCACACGCGATATTGCACAAAAATTTAACAACGACTATGCACAACGTATTGCCGAATTAAATTTTGGTATCTCTATGCAAACAGATGAAGAAAAAAGACAAGGCTTTTTTCCCCTCCCAGAGGCGCTTATTGGAACAACAGCCACACGCGTTATGTCTTTGCGCGATGGGACAAAAAAAATGTCAAAATCAGATCCTTCAGATTTTTCACGCATTAATTTGACCGATGACGCTGATCTTATCGCAAAAAAAATACGCAAAGCCAAAACGGATTCAGCTCCACTTCCCGATACCCTTGCCGCTTTAAAAAAACGACCAGAAGTAGATAACCTGCTTGGTATTTATGCCGCCTTTGCCAAAGTTAGCAAAGAAAAGATTCTTTTAGAATTTTCTGGTCAACAATTTTCCCATTTTAAAACAGCTCTAGCCGACCTTGTTGTCCATAAGCTTGCCCCTATAACAGAAGAATTACGTCGCCTTCATCAAGAAAGCGGTTATATCGACTCTGTTTTGCATGATGGCGCTAAACGTGCTAGTATGCTCGCAGAAGAAAATATGAAAAAAATTCGTGAAATTATTGGATTTTTGCACAATACATAAAAATAATAAAACTAAAAACTGTAGAGAGCAAAAAAATCGTTTGTACAAAATAGAGAAAGTGCATGATTTCCAAACCCCAAAATCCGAAAAAAGAACCAAAGAAAAAAAACTTAGTTATTATCGATGAAACACCAGAGTGTCGGCGTGCCGTTGCGTTTGCCGCACAGCATGCCCAAAATACCAGTAGAACATTGGTATTACTTTGTGTCGTTGATAGTGTAGAATTTCAACATTTTCTGGGTGTAAACAACGTTATGCGTACAGAATCAAAGCAAAGTGCTCATAAAATATTAGGAGACATTGCCAGTGAAGTCCGCACCACCCATGCGCTTGAAACAGAAATAGTAGTGCGTGAAGGAAAAAAAATTGATGAGATTTCCAAACTGGTCGACGAAGATAAAAGGATTGCACTAATTGTTTTAGCAGCCAGTGGACATACAGAAGGACCAGGACCCCTTGTTCAATTAATCGGGAATAAAGGAACAGCTTTTTCAATCCCTGTCATTGTTATTCCTAGCAATCTTGCCGATGAAGATATTAGATCTATTGCCTAAAAAATATAATATTCTACAATGTAAGATCTTCCCAAGCCTTCATTATAAAAGGAGAATCTATGTTTATTCAAACTGAAACCACCCCAAACCCTGCAACTCTTAAATTCTTGCCAGGACGCGTGGTTCTTTCTGAGGGCGTATTAGAATTTCGTGACCGTGAAGAAGCAGCTAAAAACTCACCTTTAGCGGCTAAACTGTTTAATATTCCCAATATCAATGGTGTTTTTTTAGGTTATGATTTTATCACCGTAAGCAAAAAAGAAGGGGAATGGCAACATCTTAAGCCCGTCATTTTAGGCACAATTATGGAACATTTTCTATCCAATGAGCCAGTGATCACCACCAACGCCACAACACAAGCACAAACCCATGCCCTTAACGAAGAATTTTATGACGAAAAAGATGCTGATATTGTCTTAACCATTAAAGAGCTCCTTGAAACGCGTATCCGCCCCGCAGTTGCCAATGATGGTGGAGATATTACTTTTCGCGGATTTGAAAATGGTATTGTTTATCTCAATATGCGCGGCTCCTGCGCTGGATGTCCCTCTTCAACAGCAACTCTCAAACATGGTATTGAAAATCTTTTACGTCATTTTATCCCTGAAGTTTTAGGCGTTGAAGCCATGCCACAATAAATATTGACCTCAATAGGTAAAATAACCACACCGATTGCCCCTCTTCAACAGCGCTCAAACATGGAATGTAAAGATCTTACGTCATTTTATTCCTGAAATTTTAGAAGTAAGCTATGCAGCCATAAAAATAGAGTACTGTTAAAAAAATCTGTCCAATAATGATACCTTCACCCACCGTTCACCTCCACATATACCTTAAAAAGCTTTCAAAGCTCCCTTTAGGAAACATACGTTTTTTCAACAAACCAATTTACGTACACAGAAGTACAACGCATGAGCGTACATTTTAAATTTATTTTATCTCATAATCTTGTCATGCAATTTTAATCAAGAAAACACGACCTCGTTACAAAAAAGCCCCCAAAAAAAGAAAACATTGCAAGATAGAGTGCCCATTTGCTTCATCTTTCTCAGCTCTCCAAACGACAAATCACGCAAAATACTTCTTGTAGCAAGCCGGCACCATCATCATATCTGCCAGCCCCCAATGTTGCGATAGCCCTTGGCACTTAAGACGATTCATAAGAGTCATTTTTAATCCTTTCTTGTACAGTTTTTACCCACACGCCAGCCCCGCTTGTGGTATGCAAGCAAGTGATTTTAATTGATTTAACATGGAACAGATTTGAAATGAGAGAATCCCACGTTATTCGGGGTTCTAACTCAATATGAATAATGCTAATTTATTATTATAAATCAATATGTTGTAGCAGCAAGTTGACAAAGATCACATTTTGCAACTTGAATGAGAATTCTGACATTCTTCTTATTTCAATTCTGTTTATGTTGCACCAATAAAAATCGTCCGCTTACACAGCACAAACTGGATAATAACAAAAACTATTTTTAATAGCGCTTATGCACACTTTTATAAGAGACTGTTGCAGAACTAAGAGCTGGAAAATGAATGACTGTACGACCTTGTCAAGATCATAGCGTCCTTTTTCCATTCTTAAAATCAAGAATTCCCCCCCTATCATTTTCAATCTCATTTCCATAAATATGATGAAAAAGGTGTAACTACCCATAAAAAATAAATACATCGAAGCCAGATCTATTATGGTTGTTTGAGAAATTATCTGATAAAAAGAAAGAATATTTTTTCAATTCAGCAGGAATAAGTTTGTCTACTTTACGGCGTTGTTCTTCTCATAAAGCGCATACTTTTATTGTTGCTTGTGAGTCAATATCCAGTCCCCTCATAACCGCATATTAAAAGAAAAGAAAGAGTCGCTATTTCTCTGCGATACATGGCTTTGCAATAAAGGAAAACATATTGCTTCTATCTGATTGGTGTAATCTATGAAACAAGAAAAGAAGCCCATTGGAGAAAAATATGCCCAATTAGAGAAGAATGTAAAAATAGGAAACCAATGAAATGCAAAAACAATTGCAAGAAAATAAATGCCTAAACTTTTTTCACAAACTCCGACTTTAAACTCATCTGACCAATCCCTGGAATTTTGCAATCGATATTATGATCCCCATCCACCAAGCGAATATTCTTTACCTTCGTCCCCCCTTTTAAAACAGATGAAGCGCCTTTTACTTTCAGATCTTTTATCACCATAACGGTATCTCCGTTTGTTAAAATCTGACCATTGGCATCATAAACAGTATTGACAAGAACCGTATCATCGTTTTTTTGTGGCCATTCATGTGCGCATTCAGGACACACAAAATTTTCACCATCTTCATAAGTATAAAGACAATCACAACGAGGACATTTGGGATATTGGGTCATAAATTCCCCTTATTAAAAGAAAAATCATTCATTATGACTGGTCATAAAGCAAGAAGTGCTTATTGTCCATTATTTTAGAAAAATGTTTCCCTTTGTTTCAATCCTCATCTGTCAACAGTGTTTATGAATGCCCTCATCACATACCATACATGGGTTTATAAAAATGATTGATCATTATACAACTCAAATGAGTCCCCGCATATCATAAAATTTACGCATTTCATTCTCTCTAATAAATTAATCAAAATCATTTTCTTATACATCACCAATGCAATTAACGAATGGATAAAAAAACAATTAGAAAAGGAACATCTCTGAATAAAACGTTCTCAAAGAGCTAAAAACTGTTGCAGCATTGAGAAACAAGAAAATGATGTCCCCAACTTAACCTTTTATTTAAGTAAAGATAACAGTCATAATGTTAGAGAACAGACTGATTTATGATCATAGTCAATGGTTTTGTATATTGAATGAGAGCCGATAAATAAGCTGAGATTCTCTCAACCCCTTTTACATTGAAACAACCAAAACCTTTTGCATGTTACAAGTAGGAAAAGCCGTGTAAAACGATTATCCAAAATACTAAATACTCTCAAATATAAGAGCCAACATTGAAAGCGGGCAAAGTGAATAATGGTGCCGTCTTACTCTCTCATAAGCGTAAAAATGGTGCTGCTCAATGAAGGGACGGTTATCCCTTTCAAAGCAACACGCATAAGATGCGTTTTTAGTGTCTTGAGAGAGAAGATTCTTTAAAACAAACATATGAAATGTGCAACAATGATCGTATTTTGTTTTGTATGAGAAACATTCTCCTATTAAACAAAAATTTCTATCAAGCCATTGAGCAAACCCATTGGACATAAATGCTCCGATTATGCTCGATTATAATTTCCTACAGCATTTAGTTTTAAGAATCCGGCAGTTTTAGGAATCCGATTGATATGTAAGAGAGGAAAAAACAAAGAGAGCTTGAAAATGGAAGATCTCCCTTATGCACATAAAATCACACCCCTAAAATCACACCCATGTGATCAATTATCATACCTTTACAAAAAAACATTCCAATGATCTTAGGTGATAATATCAGGGTGATCTCTCCCCAATGCTTGTTGTATATTTAACAGTTTTAATGCCACCTGTTGCAAAGGTTTAAGAACGTCTTGCGGATTAAAATTGTGTTTGCGCGGATCACTTTCATATTGTTCAAAATAAAGCCGTAAAGTAGCACCTAGCGTCCCTGTTCCCGACAAACGAACCACCAACCGTGCGCCATTCTCGAAAAAAATACGGATACCTTGCTGCGTACTAACGCTCTGATCAACGGGATCATGATATGTAAAATCATCTGCTTTTTTGACGAAAAATCCAGCAATTTCAGTTCCTGCATGTGGTAAGTGCGCACGCAAATGCTCTATAATTTCCAAAGCTTTGTCTGCTTCGACTTCTTCATAATCATGCCGTAACGTGTAAAAACGCCCATAGGTGTGCCAATGCTGTTGAACAATTTGTGCGACAGTTTTTTCTGTTACCGCTAAAAGATTTAACCAAAATAATACAGCCCATAAACCATCTTTTTCGCGGATGTGATGAGAGCCCGTTCCAAAGCTTTCTTCACCACAAAAGGTTACTTTTCCCGCATCCAAAAGGGTTCCAAAAAACTTCCATCCCGTTGGCGTTTCAAAAAAGTTTAGTCCTTTTTTTTCCGCAACCAGATCAGCAGCACGCCCCGTCGGCATAGAACGTGCTATCCCCACCACGCCTTTCCGATATCCTTTAATGAGGTGTGCATGTTCAGCCATAATAGCCAAAGAATCCGAAGGCGAAACAAATTGTTGACGACCAATAATGAGGTTACGATCTCCATCACCATCAGAGGCTGCGCCAAGATCTGGTCCTTTCTCTGACATCAATAAATCATAAAGAGCCTTGGCATAAACCAAATTGGGATCTGGATGACCGCCTCCAAAATCTGGCAAAGGAATACCATTAACCACCGTCCCTTCAGAAAATCCTAAACATTTTTCAAAAATTTCATGAGCATAAGGCCCTGTTACCGCATGCATGGCATCAAACCGTAAAGTAAGACCTCGATCAACGGCCTTGGCAATACAGTCGAAATCAAAAAGCTCCTGCATCAAAGCAACATAATCAGCGACAGGATCAATAATATCAATCCGCATGGCTCCCATAAAGATCGTACCTTGCCTATCTAAATCAATATCTGGTGCTTCAAGAATTTTATAAAAAGAAAGACGTTGCGATGTTGCAAAAATAGCATCACATAAAGAATTAGGAGCGGGTCCCCCATTGGAAACATTGTATTTAATACCACAATCTCCTTCTGGACCACCAGGATTATGGCTTGCAGAAAGAATAAGTCCACCATGGGCATGAGTTTTACGAATAAGATGCGAAACGGCAGGTGTAGAAAGAATACCGCCCCTTCCCATTTTAATAAGAGAGACACCATGCGCCGCCGCCATCTTCAACACAATCTGAAGGAGAGTACGATTAAAAGTGCGCCCATCCCCCCCAAGAATCAACATTTTTCCTTCAAGAGGCCCAATGTTATTAAAAAGAGACTGTATAAAGTTTTCTACATAATGGGGTTGTTGAAAAACAGACACTTTTTTGCGCAAACCAGACGTTCCCGGTTTTTGCCCCTCAAAAGCCGTGGTTAAAACTGTCTTTACGGTCATATCAATCCTTCATATTCTTTCCTTTAACTTAAGGTGAAGAGTATCCAAAGTCGACCATTAATTCTACTTGACGGAAGTGTGAAATATTTGCACACTCACCAGAAGTAAGAATTTTTAAAGAAGCCCTTTTATTTAAAACGCTTTTTGCCATATGTTTTTAAATACGAAGGCTGTTTTAAAACAAAATTTTCGTAAAAGAATACAGGAGCATCATGATGATGAAAAAAACAGTTCCCAATGTAACATTCCACACACGCGTACGCGATGAATCAGTGGATGGAGACAATCCTTATCGGTGGCAAGAAGTTAACAGCGATGCTTACTTTAAAGGAAAGCGTGTTATTCTTTTTTCTCTTCCTGGAGCTTTTACCCCTACTTGCTCAACCTTTCAGCTGCCTGATTTTGAAAAACTCTATGATGAATTTAAACAAGCGGGTATTGATGAAATTTATTGTCTTTCCGTCAATGATGCTTTTGTCATGAATGCTTGGGGAAAAGCACAAAATATCAAAAACGTGAAATTAATTCCCGATGGCTCTGGTGAATTCACGCGCAAAATGGGTATGCTGGTTGCAAAAGACAATGTTGGTTTCGGCATGCGATCATGGCGCTATGCAGCTGTTATTAATGATGGTGTGGTTGAACAATGGTTCGAAGAAACAGGTTTTTCAGATAATTGTGCAACAGATCCTTACGAAGTTTCTTCACCACAAAATGTTTTAAAAGCCTTGAAAAGCTAATTCCCCCAATCGTCTATTTAAACAAAATTTTACGACACAAATCTCCCTCCTCAGGAAATTTGTGTCGTTTACTTTTTGCAACCTCTATTCGTGAAAGCAGACACGATAAGTTGATTGTGCGCCTTCAGTGAGAAAATATTCCAACAATAATTTTTCAATAAATCTTTCATGTTTTAACGGCTTTGCAAAAGCTTGGAAAATTGCCGATGAAAAATCCCGTTGTGGGACTAAAAAATCAAAGAGTTAACAGCTGTTGCACGCTATCAAAAAATGAGGATGCAATTGCCAAATGCGCAAATTCATGCAAAACTCTCTCGGAAACATCAAGGATTAACATATAGATAAACTATGCAAAATCAACGCTCAGCTCCTCATATTGAGAAAACCTTTATGTTGAAAATGGTTTGATTTATAGAGATAATTTATAATTTTGCATTATTGAATGTGCAAGCTGAATATCATAAGAGTGTCTCATTTTATCCCTTCTTATATTGCAACCATCAAAACCATTTTCTTGCCCACAACATGTGGGATTGGCATATGAATAAACGATTAAAAAGAGTGAAAATGCTTCTCGTAAATGCTTTCAAAGGCGAAAGCTGTGAACATCAAGACTGCAAGGTTCACAAAAGCATCAAGAGGGAAAATACAGATCAAACATTTGTTTGAAGAGGCGCACAGTTCAAATTAACTTATGTCTCATAAAAAGAAGCAAATATGGTATAAAAACTGCTCTGCATAAAGAACCGTTTATAAAGAAGATTCAATCAAAAAAATCCCGCAAACATTCCAATTCACATACCATAAACAGACTCATTACTGTTCTCATAGCCATTTATTCTAAGCTTTTATTTTTCTCTAAGAGAAAAACGGTTAAAGAAGTTGTTTATTCGGGTATTCTACCGTAAAGTGTGCTTCTATCTCTTCCTCTTCATCGAACTCAAAATCTTCATCACATTCAGGAAGACCAAAAATATCTGGATTGATGAAATAACAATCTTTTTTTGTCCCCTTCGCTACAATTTTATTTGTTTCTAATTCTTTGATACCTTCTTTAAAACTTTCAAAATTAAGATATTCTGGTTCTTGAATTAAAAGATCGCAAGTCAAAAATTCTTCAAGAATATCATGATCCAATGTTATCTGATCAAACCATAAGTCCACATCATCCCCCTCATCTAACATTTTCCCTACCTGCCACAACATCACAAAAAATGCTTTCATACCACTAAATGATAACCCAAAAATCATACGCCGACACGACGAGGCGCCTGAAAAGGTAATTTGCGGAAGATCTTCAAATCCGAAATTTGAAGGAGGAAGTTTAAATGATTTTCCAATATTCTCAGGTCTTTCAAGAATAAAGGGATTTCGTTCATAGAGCAGAGTAAAATCATATTGGACCATTTTCATTTCTCCGTTAAAGAATTGACTTTATGAAAAATGCATATTATTAGTAAGTTACCATTATGGCAGCTTACAATTCATCCAAACATGCTCCTGTAAAAAATTGTTCGATTTAAGTCATTCCATTGTTTTTTGAAGCTTAAAAAGTCTTTTAGGATAAAACGCTCTAGTTCTCCCTCCTTTTGCAATAAGGCTAGATTTTGTAATGTCCAAGAAGAGAACATCAAAGGATTTGATACTCATAGATGAGAATTCAAAGATGAAGCCAATATGAACTTGTCAATATTTTTATAAACTTTTGCAGAAGCTTTACGTGAAACCCTTTAATTTTCTCAGAGTTTTTGTTCGTTACAATTTTTTTTGCTCATTTTAACGCATTATCATCGCATCCTCAGAAGGGCACGTTTTATAGCAAATAGCGCTTATTTATCTCTTAAAAAATCTCTCTTTTATGCCGCACGCACTTCAAAACCCCGCTTTTGAACGCGTGCACCAACACGTATAAACGAGCAAAGCACAAATTTTAAAAATTGAATTTCAAATTTCCAAAATATTTCGAACAATCACTTCGATAAAGACTTTTACCATTATCATTTTTGGGCGGCTAAAATATCCTGTACTGTTTTGACCAATTGTTCTTCATCAACCGTCACTTGTGCTGGTCGACTTTCACGCCATGTTTGATTATCCTTAATTTCATGAGACAAACGCGCCCCTTCAATCAAATCTTTAATCTGTATTTTTCCGCTCTCACGTTCTTGTGAGCCTTGGATAACCACACAAGGCGCTTGGCGTCGATCTGCATATTTCATCTGCGCTTTTATCCCCGATGCCCCCAAATAGAGCTCAGCACGAATTCCCGCACCACGCAACTGCATCACCATTTTTTGATAACCAGCAACCGCCTCTGGCTCTTTATCCATCATCAGCACCACAACCGGCCCTGTTGTCTCCTTCATAGGCAACTTTCCAAGATTTTGCAAAGCAGCGATCAAGCGTGAGACCCCGATTGAAAAACCTGTTGCTGGAATGTTTTCACCACGAAAGCGTGCCACCAATCCATCATAGCGCCCACCACCACCAACGGAGCCAAAAACAACTTTCTGCCCATCATCATTGAAAACATCAAACAGCAACGTAGCCTCAAAGACAGGACCTGTATAATAATCCAGTCCACGCACCACCGATGGATCAATCTTGATACGATTCTGAAAGCCATTTGCGGCAAAAATTGCTTGCATTTCCTCAAGCTCACGAATTCCCTCACGCCCTTGAACATGATCACCAACCACTTCTTTAAGAGTCTCAAGCGTTTCTTCTGCTGTTTCAGCTCCAGCAGCAGTTAAGGTAAGAATACACTCAATCTCTTTTTCCTTAAGCTCCGCCCCTTTTGTAAAGTCACCACTTTCATCCAAACGCCCTTTTCCCAAAAGCAAACGCACCCCTTCAGAACCAAATTTATCCAGCTTATCAATTGCTCTTAAGACAGTTAAGCGCTTTTCAGCCTGCTCATTTCCCCAAAAACCAATTTTCTCTAAAACACAATCGAGAATTTTTCGGTTGTTCAGACGAATGGCATATTCATGATGCTGAAACCCTAGTTTTTCCAAACTATCGGCTGCCATCATACAAATTTCGGCATCAGCTGCTACCGTTGGTGTTCCAACAATATCCGCATCAAACTGCATAAATTGCCGAAACCGCCCTGGACCTGGTTTTTCATTGCGAAAAACAAAGCCAAGACGATAACTGCGATAAGGCTTTGGCAAAACTTCAAAATTCTCGGCAAAATAACGAGCAAGAGGCGCGGTAAGATCATAGCGCAAAGACATCCATTGCTCATCATCATCTTGTAGCGAAAAAACGCCCGCATTTGGACGATCTGAATCCGGTAAAAACTTACCCAGCACATCTGTATATTCAAAAATTGGTGTTTCCAGTGCTTCAAAACCATAAAGTTCATAAACTTCACGAATTTGCGCAATCATTGTTTCAGTTGCATACAACTGTGCACTTGTACGATCAACAAAACCCCGGGGTAAACGGGCTTTGGTTTTTTCTTGTTTTGATAACATATTTTTCTCTAACAACAATATATATTCACCGATAACGTGTGTCTATCTTATAGAAACAAACGCTGCAATAACTTTATCAACTGGAAACTGGTAACAATATACATAAGCTTTTGCTTTTAAAAGATGCAAACCTTTACCCTTAAGGCAATCTACTGAAAATATTTGCATTTTCAATAGGAACATAGCCCCCCGCTCAACATGAAATGCCCGCTTAACATTCAATGAAAAGACATCTGTGCTTGTTGAAAGAAACCTCAAAGCGACTGTTGATTCTGGATAAATCGGAAGCATCCCCCTCAAAAGCCCTCCCTTTCAGAATTCTTCAGATTTATTACAGATGCAAAAATCCTCAAGACACCAGTGTGCTTTGCGCTTGTTCTGCAAAATGATTGATAACATTTTTTAAATCAACAATATTTCGTCCAGCATCTGTAATAGAGCGTGATACAGAGGGAATAACATTCTGCCAAAGTCTTTGTGGAAATTGATTTGCTAGTTGTGTCATTGTTCCACCTTGAGCGCCAATACCCGGAACAAGAAACAGACTATTTTTTAACTGCTCGATTGTGTCTTTTGATTCAGATCCTAATGTCGCTCCTATAACCGCACCTATGGGGCCAATATTATGATGAATAACCGAAGACTGACTATTATAATCACAAATACACTGTGCAAGATGAAGAGAGAGTGTCTGATCACCAATAAGCGCATTTCGTATTTGTTTCCCCTCTGGATTAGAAGACTGAACAACCACAAAAACCCCTGCTCCTGCTTCTTCTGCAACCTTTATCAGAGGAATAAGAGCATCAAAACCCAAAAAAGGATTAACTGTCATGGCATCCACCTTGAACGCACTACTTGGACCAAGCCAAGCCTTACCATAGGCTTCAGCAGTAGAGCCAATATCCCCCCTTTTTGCATCCGCCAGAACCAATATGCCTTGTTCGTGTGCATTTTCAATCAGTTCTTTGAGAGCTTGAAGACCTTCCACACCATATAATTCAAAAAATGCGACTTGCGGCTTTATAATACCCACTTTACCAACAACTGCTGTTAAGAGAATATCACAAAAATCTTTTAGACCTTTATAATCAAAGCTTAGTTTCCACGATTGCAAAACTTTATGGCTCGGATCAAAGCCAATACAAAGAGGTCCATAGATTTCACGATTTTTAAAAAAAGTTGAACGAAACATTTTATATCCTAACAAGATCTCTCTTTAAACTTTTTGATACAATCAAAAAGAAAAGCATTTGTCAAAAGAATACAATAGCGAAAACACAAAGAAAGATCTCTCTATACAAAATGTGCTTTTATTTATGAAACATAAATATATTCCCATTTGTAACGCTTATCATATGTTTATCAACAAAAACATTGTCATGAGATAAAAATTCAAATTTATGAAAGAATATAAACAAAACAGCATCTATATTATAATGACCTCATAAAGCCCTATAGACATGCCTTGTCGTTTTCACCCCCCTTTTTTATGATCAACAAAAACTCTCTATGAACGCGCTTTAAACAAAAGTTTCAAAAGAAAATGCCCCATCATGATGATCTCGATCTTAACTTTAGATCTTTCCTATTCCTTTTGGCACATATCTATTCCCTTTTGGAACATAATTAGCAAAAAGGCATTGTATCTCCAGCATATTCAAGGAGATAAAACATGGAAACTCGCAT
>NZ_JBHIRG010000011.1:0-54177 GCF_042196965.1 Bartonella sp. AA83SXKL | reverse complement strand
ACATCTCTCCAATCCATGGCTGGTAAGCTTTGTTTTTTATGACGTTGTTTGCCTAAGAGAGCGCGTGCTTTTTCTACAGCTTGTAAATCAACATCTAACCCTAATGCAGCCGCATGTTTGAGACAAAGATTAAGACGCATTAGTGCTGTTCGAGCAGTTCCAGCTTTTGTATGCCAAATAGGGGCAAGGGTATCGCGTATCTCTGTTTGCGTAATCTCTGAAACGGGCAGACAGCCTAATTTAGGGAGAATATGGAGGCGTAAATGTAAAAACCAATTACAAGACTCACCATCATTTTTTAATTCAGCTTTACGGCTTTCAAAAGCATCTAGAGCAATATCTTTTAAATAATGGAGATTGCGCATTGCCTCACGCTTTTGTTTGTTGCGTTCTTTAATAGGGTCACGCCCCTCACGTAAAACAGCCCGCCACCCAGTTGCCAATTCACGGGCTTGTTTTAAAGAAACATCTCGCAACGCTCCCAAGCCCATTTCGCGGCGCCGACCATGAATGGTATAACGATAAAGCCATTGAGCACCACCATCTTTACGTTTGTGAAGAAGCAAGCCGGCACCATCATTATATTTACCAGCTCCCAATGTTGCTACAGCCCTTGCATTAAGACGATTCATAAGAACCATTTTTACTCCTTTCTTGTACAATTTTTACCCACACATCAACCCCGCTTGTGACGTGCAAGCAAGTGATTTTGATTGATTCAAGATACACAGATTTAAGATGAGAGAATCTTACGTTATTCAGGGTTCTCATTCAATATGAACAGAGCTAGATTATCATTATAAATCAATGCATTACACACTGGTTGCGCGACAAATAAATATGTTTCTTCTTGTGTTGGTTGGTTACCTATTTATTTAAGCCGGCAAGATCTGAACACCATTAGCTCAAACTTAGCAAGAGAGATCTTAAAGCATAACAAGCAGGGTCAACGCTTGTGTGGGTGGAAACATGGTTAGAAAAAAATCCAAAAAATACACAGAGCTTACAGAAGCAGAAAAAGAAATGCTTCAAGAAATGATCATCACCTATCAAAGCGTGAAAATGATGTCTCGCTTGATGAAGTGGATAGCATTTTTTCTTTTTTTGCTTATCCTTGATTTTGCATGCCTCATGGATGCGATAGACAACATCTTCGCTCATTTGAAGCAGTGGTTCTCAAAGAATTAGAAAAACTGTCATACAAGCAAAAACTTCGAAAAATTCTTTTTACTATGAATTGGAGATCCAATCATAAGCGTAGTTCAGAATGCAAACCAAGTCGTAAGAGCTCGAGTGTTTTGGTATTCGGCTTTCGATAGATCAAAACTAAATCTGGCTTGATATGACAATCACGACAATTGCGCCATTGACCTGTTAGCGCATGATCTCTCCAATGCGCTTTTAGCGGTTCATTCTCCGCTAACGCTTTGACCACAAGCAGCAAATCCTTCTCTAGTGTATTAGCATACCTACCTTTGCTTTCACGTTTAAGGTCAGACCGGAATGAACGCGTATAGACAATATAGCAAGCTTAGGTTTTCTTTTCAGATTTACGCATTTCGGTTCTATCTTCGCGTATCATGGTCCTTAAGCTGTCTAATAATGTACGTTCGACGCATCCCATTTCGACATCCTCGATAGCTCGTAATGTTTCCGGATTTGGTTGAAAGATCCAAGCGGTAATGTACGATCTCTAGCAATGCGGGTCATAAACATGCGTACTGCATCCGATACAGTTAAACCCGTAGACTTAATAACTGCACTTGCAATTTCTTGAACTTGATCAGGTATGCGGGCTTGAATTTTTCCCATTGCTAAATCCCCTATTCAATTGTAGCACAATGTACTGTACGTTAAGTCTATGTCAAGAGTTTCAACAATAGCTTTTCACAAGAGAACTTAGCAAAATTCAAAAAATTATTAGAGAAAGTTAGCAGAATAAGATATGTTTTGTAGAAGAATATTGGAAAATCCTATTCCCTAACCTTTATTTATGAACCCCATACTTAAAAAAACATATAAATCAATGTGATATATGAATAAAAAAGAGCATAATATCACTAAAAGAGTGTTATAGAAATGATGTGTCATGACGATTCTACCACTCGATAGTGCTTCGATAAGAGAGGCAATAGCGCTTCTTGAACAAGGGAAGTTAGTAGCATTACCAACGGAAACTGTTTATGGATTAGCGGGCGATGCAACCAATGGGAGAGCAATTTCTTCTATTTATTCTACAAAGGGTCGTCCGCAAATTAATCCTCTTATTGCGCATGTCAGCGGCATCGAAATGGCGGAACGTTATGTTAAAATTGACTTTCTTTCACGCCAATTAATGGAGGAATTTTGGCCAGGTCCTTTGACATTGGTTTTGCCTTTAAAGGAACAGCATAATATCCATCCTTTAACAACCTCTGGTTTGAATACCTTGGCTGTTCGTTTTCCAGACAGTCGTTTTGCGGAAGTGGTACAACATTTTGGCCGCCCACTTGCTGCTCCTAGTGCGAATCAATCGGGGCGTCTTAGCCCTACTTCAGCTGAGGCTGTTTTTGCATCTTTGGGGGAATCTGTTCCTTTGATATTGGACGGAGGACCTGCTAAAATAGGGCTGGAATCAACGATTATTAAAATTTGTGGTGAAAATATTTATCTTTTGCGTCCAGGGGGGCTTGCGGCTGATGAAATTGAAGAAGTTGTGGGGAAGCCTTTAAAACGGATAGATCAAAGGGCGGCGATTGAAGCTCCTGGGATGTTAAAGTCGCATTATGCTCCCAATGCCACGGTTCGTTTGAATGTAGAAAAGGTGGAAAATGGTGAAGCGCTTTTAGCATTTGGTTCAAAGCGTGTTATGGGGGCTGAAAATGCCGTTTCTATTTTAAACCTTAGCGAAGATGGAAAGTTAGAAGAGGCAGCCTCTCATTTATTTCAATATATGAAGGAATTAGATTCATTTAAAGTGAGATGTATCGCAGTAGAACCTATTCCATTATACGGATTAGGGGAGGCTATCAATGATCGTCTTATACGGGCTGCGGCTCCAAAGGAGAAATGAACATGGAGCAGGAATTAATTGAAGGGTTTAGGGAAATTGTTGGTGCTAAGCATGCTATAACAGATCAAGCGTTGATTGCACCGTATTTGCTTGAAGAGCGTGGGCTTTTTCATGGAAAAACACCTTTACTTTTACGTCCATCTTCTTGCGCAGAGGTCTCATCGATTATGCAGTTAGCGAGCAAAACGCGCACACCGATTGTGCCACAGGGTGGAAATACAGGGCTTGTGGGGGGACAACAACCAGATGAAAGAGGAGAGGGCGTTCTTTTATCCATGGAGCGATTAAATAAGATTAGAGCTATAAATATTGAAGGAAATTTTGTTGTTGTAGAGGCTGGTGTTATTTTACAGGATTTACAGAAAAAAGTGGATGAATCAGGTCGTTTTTTCCCTCTTTCTTTGGCATCTGAAGGTTCTTGCCAAGTAGGAGGAAATCTTTCGTCGAATGCTGGAGGGACAGCTGTTTTAGCCTATGGCAATATGCGTGATCTTTGTCTTGGTTTAGAAGTTGTTTTACCGGATGGGCGTATTTTAGATGATTTGCGTTTTGTTAAAAAAGACAATAGCGGTTACGATTTAAAAGATCTTTTTATTGGTGCAGAAGGTACATTGGGTGTTATAACCGCAGCCGTTTTGAAGATGTTTCCAAAAATAAAAGGAAAAGCTGTTGCTTTGGTGGGATTATATAGTCCGGCGAAGGCTTTAGAGTTTTTATCTCTGGCTCAAGAATATGGAGGAGGGATGTTGACAGGTTTTGAGCTCATGGGAAATCTCAGTTTGCAAATGGCTTTAGATTATAAGATGTGTGAGAAGCCTCCTCTTCAGCGGAAACATGAATGGTATGTATTAATGAACATTTCATCGTTGCAAGGCAATGATGAGGCGTTATCGGTATTGAGTACTATTTTAGAAGAAGCTTTAAAGAATGCGGTGATAGAAGATGCAGTTGTTGCGCAATCTTTAAAACAGCAAGATTTTTTTTGGCAATTACGAGAAAGTATATCATTAGCACAAAAGTTAGCAGGAGGGTCCATTAAGCATGATATTGCAATCCCACTTGCTTCTATTCCTGATTTTATTGCTGAGGCAGCGCTTATTGTTGAGGATATTGCTCCAGGAGCACGGGTGATTTGTTTTGGACACATGGGCGATGGAAATTTACATTATAATATTACACAACCTGTAGGAGCTGATACGACAGTGTTCTTGCAGTTATGGTCAACAATGAATCATCGCATTCATAGTTTAGTGGTGGACTATAGAGGTGCATTTTCTGCTGAGCATGGAATTGGTCAGCTTAAGCGCGAAGAACTTCGTTCTTTTAAATCGCCTGTCGCATTGGATATTATGCAAGAGATTAAAAAAACGTTCGATCCTTTAGGGATAATGAATCCTGGAAAAGTATTATAATTCAAGAATGGTGATCATGCATTTTTGTTTAGATTTTAATAACCAAAAAAGAAACCAGTTGTTTTTTATTCAAACTTTTAATAATCCAATGAGAAAAAGCTGCTAAAGGGTGTATGTTATTTAAGATAAATTGGGATAATGTATATGGCTAATCAATGCTTTAATCAGGCAAAAGCGGTGCTTGAATTTCGGTTAGATCCGTGCCATTTGCCACAAACGACGACATATTTTTCATCCAAAACGGGTAATCAGGTTATTTGTTCGTTAAATGAGCGTGGTGTTTCTTTTAAAACGGATATGCCTTCAAGCTTATCGCATTTAATACCCCCTTATCATTTTCAAGGAATTGCAGCACGTACCGTAAAAACGCGTTCAGGAGAAAGAGCTGTTGCATTAGAATTACTTCATGCCGATGAGGAAGCTTGTATACCGCTTTTGGTTTCCAGAGATTTGAATAATGTTCTTCTGGATTGGCGGTTATGGGCGGATACTTATGGCCTTCCCATGCTTATGATCAATGAAGATAATCGCATTCTGGTTGTAAAAGATCGTTCTGATTTACATCGATTTTTTGGTACAACAGCACATTCTAAACAAAAGCATTTTTTACTTCGTTATAGCAATCCGTTAGGCTTGCGTTTGGTGATTGCGAATCGAATTGCACTCCAGTAAATTAACATGCATTCATTTTTGTACTACCGTCAGCATTTATCTTGTTGTGCTGTAAAACATCGTTGTTTGGGGAGGTAACATAAGGCATGTAAACTTCACACATGAAGTGTTTTTAGAAGATATGGCGAATATTCTTAAGTTTGCTTGTAGGTCTTTGTGTAAGTGCAGCATATTAATGAGAATTCAGACCTTTACAGACGGGATTTGGTGTGACTTTTGGTTCTTTAAAACAAAGAGAAAGTCAATGATTGTAAATGAGATTTTTTTGACACCATACATTGGCAGCAGGAATCGATGATGTAAAACGCTTTTTTCAGAGAGGTAAAAACGGTTTTCATAACAATAGAAACTGTTTTTTTGCGGTATAATTTTGGGTTTTTGCCACATTATTAAAAACACCAGAAGATTACTGGAAGTGTTTTTGAATTTTTTTATAAATCATTTCTTCATGTTGAATGAAAGCTTTGAATATTGCAGAATATTCTTATTTCATCTCTCTTTTATAATCAAAATCATTTAGATAGAAAGGGTTATCGTAATATTGAGAATTGGAAAATACAATGATGGTATAGGTTTTTATTTTTATTCCAGAAAGCTGGCAGAATGGATTTATACTATTTGCAGGTAGTGTCGTAAAATGGGAATGATAAGCATGAGAGATATTGTTTAAGAGTTTGTATGTGAATAACATAACTATCTTTTTTGGGCATTTCATTTTTCGTAAAAGCGGAATTTCACTAAAAACGCGATAAATAAAAGAAATGATAGTATATACGTTTTTCCTCAGGATTTTATAAGAAAGAAAGTGTTTATAAAAATGATGAGAAAATGCGTTTAAAGTAAAGACAACAGTAAAATGATTTATTTTATATTACATCTTCAGATTCAGAAAATTTTCCTATTTTATCATGAGTAGATATCCTATTTACAATATTTGATTGTTCAAAGGAAAGCACACTCATTTTTTCAAAATTATGGTCAACGTAAAACAGTGAGAAAATTTTTGTATCATGCTCTTATATAAAATAAGAAAATCGTAAAAAAGAATATTCAAAGGATTTAATTTTCTCGCGCAACGGCTCTCCATCCGATATCTCGACGAACAAAACCTTCTGGCCAATCAATACAATCAACAGCTTCATAAGCACGTTTTTGTGCATGGGTAATCGTTTTTCCTGTTGCTGTTATATTGAGTACACGTCCACCATTTGCAATGAGTTCTCCATCACGCAACACTGTACCAGCTTGAAAAACTTTCACATCGGGAAGAGTGTTTACTTGATCAACGTTACGGATAACAGTACCTTTTTGGGGAGAGTCTGGATAACCATTAGCAGCCATAACAACGGTGAGAGCTGTTTTTTCAGACCACCGAAGAGGCTGATTTTCAAGTTTTCCTTGAGCTGCAGCAAGAAAAATTGGCAAAATATCATCTTTGAGGCGCATCATTAAAACTTGACATTCAGGATCACCGAATCGTACGTTAAATTCAATTAATTCGGGTCCTTTTTGCGTTATCATTAATCCGACGAAGAGAATACCTTTAAAGGGGGCACCCATTTCTTTCATGCTTTTTAAAGCTGGTTCAACAATTTCTTTGAGAGTACGATTCACTATTTCTTGGGTCATGATGGGCGCTGGTGAATAAGCACCCATACCACCGGTGTTTGCTCCAGTATCCCCATCACCTACACGTTTATGATCTTGAGCAGATCCAAAAGGAAGAGCAACTTTACCATCACAAAGGCAGAAGAAGCTTGCTTCTTCACCTTCAAGAAAAGATTCTACAACAATTTTGTTTTCTGCATCTCCAAATGTACTTTTGAAGCAGGCATCAACTGCGTTAAACGCTTCTTCCATAGTTGTTGCAACCACGACACCTTTGCCAGCTGCTAAGCCATCAGCTTTAATAACAATGGGAACACCTTGTTGCTGAATGTAAGCTTTAGCTTTAGAGGCATCATTAAAGCATTGGTAACTTCCTGTAGGAATGTTATTCTTCCGACATAAATCTTTTGTAAAGGCTTTTGAACCTTCTAGTTGAGCAGCTTTTTGAGTAGGACCAAATACACAGATGTTAGCGCTATTAAGAGAGTCTGTTATACCCGCCACCAAGGGTGCTTCTGGTCCTACAATTACAAGATCAATAGAATGTGCCTTACAAAAATCAATAACAAGGGGATGGTCATCAATGTTCAAATTAATATTTTCACCAAATTCTGTTGTTGCAGGATTTCCAGGAGCACAATATAACTTTGTTAGCAGTGGTGATGCTGCTATTTTCCATGCTAAAGCATGTTCTCGTCCACCTGAGCCAATAAGAAGAATATTCATTGCTTGCTCCTCTCATAAAAGATAATTAATCTCATCCTCTTCTCATAAGAATGAAATGTCTCTATCGCAAGACCAAAGGTAAATCATTTGATGAAAAAAAATAAAAATATCGCGCATGTTCAGTCCTATGATAGCCAAGGACGGGTTATGGATGCATCTTCCAAACAATGGGTCTACAGCTTCCTTCCCCGTTCTTTATGGTTTTATGCGCAATTGGCGCGTTGGGATCGACCTATCGGTTGGCAATTGTTGATGTGGCCTTGTTTTTGGTCAACAACAATGGCTTTTTTCTCTTATAACATGCATTACGATACTCTTTTATCAATGTTTCTTCATTGGGTTTGGTATCTTTTTCTTTTTTTTCTGGGATCTATTGCTATGCGAGGGGCAGGATGTACTTGGAATGATCTTATTGACCATAAAATTGATGCTCAGGTAGAAAGGACACGTTCTCGCCCATTGCCAACAGGTCATGTGAGTCGGTTTCAAGCGAGAGTTTTTATCCTTGTGCAATGTTTTGTTGGTTTAGTCGTTTTATCACAATTTAATAGGTTTAGTTTTTTTCTAGGTATTTCGTCATTGATAGCTGTTGCATTTTATCCTTTTATGAAACGCGTAACATATTGGCCGCAGTTTTTTTTAGGCGTTGCATTTAATTGGGGGGCATTAATGGGGTGGGCTGTTGTCTTTGGAAGTTTAAGCTGGGCACCAATCTTGCTTTATGTGGGATCAATTTTGTGGACCATAGGATACGACACAATCTACGCACATCAAGATAAAGAAGATGACGTTACTGTTGGTGTCCGTTCTACGGCTCTTCTTTTTGGTAAAGCAACCAAGCGTGCTTTAGTATTTTTGTATGGTGGTTTTGTGATGTTCGTTAGTCTAGCATTTTATTTAGCTGGAGTCCCTTTTCTTAGTTTTTTGGGGATTTTTGTGGCAAGTATCCATATGTTTATTCAAATTAAAGTCATTGATATAGATGATAGTTCACAATGCCTCAGGCTTTTCAAATCTAATTCGCTTATTGGTTTTGTGATTTTTTCTGGTTTAGTATGTGGGGGTATATGGATGATATTTTATCCTGCGGTCTAAAAATAAGTTAGCTAAAATCATAGTTTCTACTGAATACAGTATGTTTTTTTTAATAAGCTTGTTGCTAATCTATTTTTAAGCAATACAGTAGAAAATATCACCAATTAACCTTTACAGTGAAAATAAAATTCTTCTATTTAAATAGAATAAATCATCTTCTTTTAGAATTTTTCGAATAAAAAATATTTGTTTAATTGTTGCGAAGAAAAAATCTTCATAACGATGAAGTTTGAAGGATTAGGGATAAAGTTTTTGTCTTTTCCAATCGCTGTGTTCAACACAATCCCGTGTAAAAAGCAAACGATCATGTAAACGAAATGGGCGATCGCACCAGAACTCTATAGAAAGGGGTTTAACACGAAACCCAGACCAATAAGGTGGTCGTGGAATATTGCCTAGAGCATAACGCGCAGTATATTGAGCAATTGCTTTTTCGAGCACAAAACGATTGTCTAAAGGTTGAGATTGTTTAGAGGCCCATGCACCAATTCGACTACCACGTGGTCGCGATTGGAAATAGGCATCGGCTTCCTGTTGACTTACTTTTTCAACGATTCCTCTAATTCTGACTTGACGACGGAGTGATTTCCAATGAAAACCTAAGGATGCTTTCATTGATTTTAAAATTTCTTGTCCTTTACAGCTTTCATAATTGGTATAGAAGACGAATCCTTGGGGACTGTAGTCTTTGAGGAGAACCATACGAACATTAGGGAGTCCTGTTTCGTCAACTGTTGCTAATGCCATAGCATTCGGATCATTTATTTCACTTATCGTTGCCTCTTCAAGCCACTTTGCGAAAAGTTCAAAAGGTTTTTGCATTTTCATAAAATGATCATCTGTTGGTATTTTTGTGCTCATAGTTTCTCCAAATATCAGTGAGCATGGGTGAGGCATTTTCTCATTTACTTGATCATCAAGAAGTTACAGTACTATTTTTTCTTATTTTCAAAAAGCCAATGCTATCGTGTATTTCTATGGTAGTTTAATTATTTTTTACTTTAGCATAGACTACAAGGAGCTATATTAAATAAATGTCTCATTTTATCTGGTATTTTAGTTTATTGATAGACATATAAAGAGAAAAGAAGAAATTATTCTCTAGAATAGACTAATGAAGCTATAAGGGATATTGAACAACGTATCAGTTGATATTTTGAAAACGAAGAAATTGAAAAGAGGGCAATATGCGTGATCCCTACACGATTCTGGGTGTGGCACGTACCGCAAAATCGCAAGAGATTAAATCGGCATTTAGAAGATTAGCGAAGAAATATCATCCAGACCATAATAAAGATGATACAAAGGCTAAAGAGAAATTTGCTGAAATTAATCAAGCCTATGAAATTATAGGTGATAAAGATAAAAAGGCACAATTTGACCGCGGTGAAATTGATATGGAAGGAAAACCGCTTTATCAAGCCTATGGTGCTGGTGAAAATTTTAGCAATAAACAAAATCCCTTTTCAGGAAGAGCAAAGGGATTTGATTTTTCCTCTTCAGGTGGTGCAAGTTTTGATGCGAGTGATATTTTTCGGGATCTGTTTGGAGGAGGAGGTAGCTTTTCGAATTCCACACACTATAACCGTCCCCAACAAGGAGCACATGTTCGTGCTAATCTTGCCATAACATTAGAGCAGATGGTTGGCGCAGAAAAGGTGGAGGCTGTTTTTCCAAATGGAAAAAAGTTAAAAATTAAACTTCCAGATTATATTGAAGACGGACAGACTATTCGTTTAAAAGGTCAGGGAGAAGAGGTACCTCACGGGCAAGCAGGAGATGCGTTGATAACCATTCAGATTCAAAAACATCCTCGTTTTCGGGTTGAAGGAAAAGCACTCCATCTTGATTTACCAGTTTCTCTTAAACATGCTGTTTTGGGAGCAAAAGAAGAAGTTGAGACGTTGGAGGGGCGTGTGGTTTTAACGATTCCTGCGTGGTCAAGTTCTGATCGCGTTTTACGGTTGAAAGGGAAAGGGCTTCGTTTAAAAAATGGTACAAGAGATGATCTTTATGTGCATGTTCGCATTATGTTGCCGGGAGATGAAAATGCCGCCGCACTAGAACAGTTTTTGCAAATGCAACAAGATTAATTTTAAAAATTTTATATATAAAAGCGTAGTTTTTGTTTGATTTTAAACCAATTGCTTGAAGAAAAAGTTGACCTGTGTCATAGGCAGGTGAATAATACTAATTTTAAGTAACAATGGGGCAGTGCTGATGGCTAAGGGTAATGGTTTATTGTACGGTAAGCGTGGTTTAATTTTGGGGTTGGCCAATAATCGCTCCATCGCTTGGGGAATCGCTAAAGCGGCAAGTAGCGCAGGGGCAGAGCTTGCTTTTACCTATCAGGGTGAAGCAATGAAAAAGCGTGTCGAGCCTTTGGCTGAAGAATTAAAGGGATTTGTTTGTGGACATTGTGATGTTTCTGACAGTGTCTCTATTGATACGGTCTTTAGAGAAATAGAGAAGAAATGGGGAAAACTTGATTTTTTAGTTCATGCTATTGGTTTTTCTGATAAAGATGAATTAAGTGGTCGTTATATTGATATCAGCGAATCAAATTTTATGATGACGATGAATATTTCCGTTTATTCCCTAACAGCTCTAACGAAGCGTGCAGAAAAATTGATGCCAGATGGTGGTTCAATCTTGACACTAACCTATTATGGTGCAGAAAAGGTTGTTCCCAATTATAATGTAATGGGGGTTGCCAAAGCCGCTCTTGAAGCGAGCGTGAAATATTTAGCGGTAGATTTAGGTCCCCAAAATATTCGTGTTAATGCTATATCTGCTGGACCAATTAAAACGTTAGCGGCTTCTGGTATTGGTGATTTTCGTTATATTTTAAAATGGAATGAATATAATGCTCCATTACGTCGTACGGTAACAATTGAAGAGGTTGGTGATTCTGCACTTTATTTTCTTTCAGATTTGTCTCGTTCTGTTACCGGTGAAGTCCATCATGTCGATTCGGGTTATAATATCATAGGTATGAAGGCAGTTGATGCACCAGACATTTCTGTCGTTAAAGAATAAAGTTTGGTTTATAAGATTTTATTAGACAGCAGTAATTTGACCAAATTTAAGGTGTCCAAGAGTATTTGGGAGAAAAGAGTTGTCTTGTGTATAGCACACAACATACGTTATCGTTGTATATATTTGACAGAGAAATGGATCTTTTTTCATGTCGCATAATACATTTGGTCATTTGTTTCGTGTAACAACATGGGGTGAAAGTCATGGTGCTGCTCTTGGTTGTGTCATTGATGGTTGTCCACCTGGAATTATTTTTACTCTTGCAGAAGTTCAAGCTTATCTTGATAAACGCAAGCCAGGACAATCAAAATATACAACGCAGCGCCGAGAACCAGATGAAGTAGAGGTCCTTTCAGGAGTTGTTGTTCAAGACGATGGAACGACATTGGTGACAACAGGTACACCAATTTCTCTGTTGATTCGAAATACAGATCAACGCTCTCAAGATTATGGAGCAATTGCTCATCAGTATCGTCCAGGACATGCGGATTATACTTATGATATTAAATATGGCATTCGTGATTTTCGAGGCGGGGGACGTGCTTCGGCACGGGAGACGGCAGCACGTGTTGCAGCAGGTGCATTTGCTCGTAAAATCGTTCCTGGTTTGATTGTACGAGGAGCAGTGATAGCAATTGGTCCTCATAATATTAATCGTGATCGTTGGGATTGGTCAGAGGTTGATAATAATCCTTTTTTTACAGCTGATGCAGAGATGGTTCACATTTTTAGTGACTATATCAGTAAACTCCGTAAAGAGGGGACATCTGTTGGTGCGGTTGTTGAGATCGTTGCAGAAAATGTTCCGGCAGGTTTAGGAGCCCCTATTTACGCAAAGCTTGATCAAGATATTGCCTCGTTACTTATGTCGATTAATGCGGTAAAAGGTGTGGAAATTGGTGATGGTTTTGCGGCAGCCCGCTTGAGGGGAGAAGAAAATGCCGATGAAATGCGAATGGGAAATGATGGAAAACCGCTTTTTTTATCCAATCATGCTGGTGGTATTTTAGGGGGAATATCGAGTGGACAGCCAATTGTTGCACGTTTTGCTGTAAAGCCTACTTCATCAATTTTAACACCTCGTCGTTCCATTGATGTTGATGGTCATGATATAGACGTTATAACAAAGGGACGTCATGATCCATGTGTTGGGATTCGTGCCGTTCCTGTTGGTGAGGCGATGGTTGCTTGTGCTATTGCTGACCATTATCTAAGACATCGCGGTCAAGTTGGGTGATTGAAAAGGTGAACAATGGCGTATGATGAAAAAAAAATTGTTTCTGCACTTAAAGCTTTTGAACGCGGTGAAATTGTTGTGGTGACAGATGATGATGACCGTGAAAATGAGGGTGATTTAACTGTTGCTGCAGCGCATTGTACAGAAGAAAAGATGGCGTTTATTCTTCGTCACACAACAGGTATTGTGTGCACACCTATGCCAAAAAAAGAAGCAAAACGGTTTAATCTTTCTCCTATGGTACCAGATAATAACTCTGCACATGGGACGCAATTTACGGTTACTGTTGATTTTAAACACGGCATAACAACAGGAATTTCAGCGCATGACCGTACATTAGCTGTACGTAATCTTGCGAATTCAAATGCAAGTGCGGATGATTTTGTTCGTCCAGGGCATGTTTTTCCTTTAATTGCGCATGAAGGGGGGGTGCTCATGCGTTCAGGTCACACGGAGGCCGCTGTTGATTTATGTAAATTATCTAATTTGCCGCCGGTTGGTGTTATCGGTGAATTAGTCAATGATAATGGAAGCGTTAAACATGGCGATCAGATTATGAAATTTGCGCAAGAACATCGGTTGCATATTATAACGGTTGCAGATTTAATTTCTTACCGCCAACGTAAGGAAATATTGATCAAGCATGTTGGAGAAATGCTTATTGAAACATCTGTAGGTCCCGCTATTGTTCAAAGTTATCAACTCCCTTGGGAAGTCGTTCAGCATATTGCAATTGTTTTTGGTGATGTCCGTGAGGGTGAGAATATTCCTGTGCATTTACATCATGAAAACATTATAAGTGACGTTTTTTGTCAAACTTCAGATATTATGGTGATGATGCGGCGTATGATGGAAAAAGAAAAACGTGGCGTATTTATTTATTTGCGTGAAGGATCTGTTATACAATCAACTGTTGGTATTCAAAACATGACAAGAAACAGTTCAGAAAACCATGTGCAGGCGATTGAACGCGAAGAAGAATGGCGCAAAATTGGTTTAGGATCACAAATTTTAAAATATTTAGGAATAGGCTCTGTTATTGTTTATGCTTCTAAAGAGCATCATTATGTAGGTTTGGAAGGTTTTGGAGTTCGTATATCCAGAACAGATATTTTTTGAGGTTCATATGAAAAAAGAGATACAAGAGGGGGATATTACGACCTTAAGCTTTGAGCAAGCGCTTAAGCAACTTGAAGTTATTGTTGAAAATTTGGAACGTGGCGATGTGCCTTTGGAACAATCCATAGATATTTATGAACGTGGTGAAGCGCTTAAAAAACATTGTGAAAAACTCTTGAAAGTTGCTGAAGCTAAAGTTGAAAAAATTCAACTTTCAGAGGGAGGTTCTCCAGAAGGAGTAGAACCACTTGATGCTCAATAATATTAAACTATTTTTGGATATTTATTGCGGGATTAAGCAGTGCAATAACCTTATTTATAGAAAGCAAATTTTATTGGTTTCTTTTTTATAAAATAAGTTAAAAATGAGAAAAATCATAAATCATCTCAAATAGAGATTTTTCAGTAAAAAAGATGCAAAACTGTCAATAAAAGAGTAGAGAAGATATATTTTTATCATTGTGTTTTCTTGAGTTAAGGTAATAGGAGGGAGTTTTTTTGTCTCATATCTTAACACCATTGCTTGACCGTGTTTGTTTCCCGCAAGATTTGCGGGCATTGCCTGAGTCTGATTTGGTACAGTTGGCTGATGAGTTGCGGACCGCAACAATTGATGCGGTTTCTGTAACAGGTGGTCATCTTGGGGCGGGACTTGGTGTTGTTGAGCTCACTGTTGCATTACATTATATTTTTAATACACCAGAGGATAGGATTATTTGGGATGTTGGTCATCAAACCTATCCACACAAGATTTTAACGGGGCGTAGAGAAAAAATTCGCACATTACGTCAAGAGGGCGGATTATCGGGTTTTACAAAACGTTCAGAAAGTGTGTATGATCCATTTGGAGCGGGGCATTCGTCTACTTCTATTTCAGCGGGGCTTGGTATGGCGGTGGCAAGTGCTTTGAAAGCAGAGACAAGACGCAATATCATAACTGTCATTGGTGATGGTGCAATGTCAGCGGGCATGGCTTATGAAGCAATGAACAACGCTGGTGCTTTGAATGCACGCTTGATTGTTGTTCTTAATGATAACGATATGTCTATAGCACCACCTACAGGTGCTATGAGTGCACATCTTGCACGATTAGTGTCTCGTCCTTCTTATCGTCATTTGCGTGAACGCGTAAAGATGTTGAGCGAAAAATTGCCAAAGTTTTTTTTGGATAAAGCCCGTCGTTCAGAGGAATTTGCGCGTGGCCTTTTGGTTGGGGGAACTTTATTTGATGAGCTTGGCTTTTATTATGTTGGCCCCATAGATGGGCACAATTTGGGGCATTTATTGCCTGTTTTTAAAAATGTTCGTGAATATCCTAATGGTCCTGTTTTGGTGCATGTTGTAACCCATAAGGGAAAGGGATATCCACCTGCAGAGGCCTCGTCTGATAAATATCATGGTGTTAATCGTTTTGATGTCACGACAGGAAAACAGGTA
This sequence comes from Bartonella sp. AA83SXKL, assembly GCF_042196965.1. Classification (NCBI taxonomy): domain Bacteria; kingdom Pseudomonadati; phylum Pseudomonadota; class Alphaproteobacteria; order Hyphomicrobiales; family Bartonellaceae; genus Bartonella; species Bartonella sp. AA83SXKL. Next base: position 38,780 of record NZ_JBHIRG010000011.1, on the reverse strand, counting down.
AAAGCATCAAGTAATATTCTACCCTATACCAAGGTATTTTCTAAAGCTTTAATAGAAGAAGCTCGCCATGATGATAAGATTGTTGGCATAACAGCAGCGATGCCAACAGGGACAGGTCTTGATTCTTTTGCGAAAAAATTTTCTGAAAAAATGTTTGATGTTGGTATCGCTGAGCAACATGCCGTAACTTTTGCGGCAGGACTTGCTTGTGAAGGGTATAAGCCTTTTGTTGCAATTTATTCTACTTTTTTACAGCGTGCTTATGATCAAATTGTTCATGATGTATCAATTCAAAAATTACCGGTACGTTTTGCTATTGACCGAGCAGGTTTTGTGGGGGCAGATGGTGCAACACATGCTGGAAGTTTTGATATTGTTTTTTTGGCCACTCTTCCTGACTTTGTTGTTATGGCACCTTCTGATGAGCTTGAACTGATGCATATGGTGCGTACAGCTGCAGCTTATGATCAGGGACCAATTTCTTTTCGTTATCCGCGTGGTGAGGGGATTGGTATAGATTTACCGCAACGTGGTGAGTTATTAGAAATTGGAAAAGGGCGCGTTCTGCGTGAAGGAAATAGAATCGCTTTGGTTTGTTTTGGAACGCGGATGTCAGAAGTGTTGCAAGCTGCTGATGCGTTGGAGGCTGAAGGATTGTCTACAACGGTTGCAGATGCACGGTTTGCAAAACCTTTAGATAAGGATTTGATGCGTCGTTTGGCACGTGAGCATGAGGTATTGGTGACAATTGAAGAAGGGGCAATCGGTGGATTTGGAGCGCACATATTACAATTTTTAGCGCAAGAAGGGCTCTTAGAGCATGGTTTGAAAGTTCGTACACTAAAATTTCCTGATGAATATTTGAATCATGGTTCACCAGAAAAAGTTCTTTCACGTGTCGGACTTGACGCTATGGGTATTTTAAGCACGGTTTTTGCTGTTTTGGGACGCGAGATTCGAACAGAATAGAAAATTCGAGTATGAGATGGCTTCCAGAAAAAGACTCGATATTTTTTTAGTTGAAAAAAACTTTTTTACGACACGTTCACGCGCACGTGATGCAATTATGCGCCAAACTGTTAAAGTTAACGGAGAAATCGTTTTTAAAGCTGGGCAAATCGTTTTTGATGATGCAGAGATTACCGTTTGTGATCCAGCACAGAATTATGTTTCTCGGGCAGCGTTAAAATTGATTGCTGCACTTGATGCATTTCCAATTATAACAGATAAAGTGACAGCCATTGATGTTGGTGCATCAACAGGTGGTTTTACGCAAGTTCTCTTAGAGCGTGGAGCAGATCATGTCATTGCCGTTGATGTTGGGCATCATCAATTTGATAAACGTTTATTGGGCAACAGTGCTATAACGTTATTAGAAGGCTTGAATGTCAGAGATTTTAAACAGGAACATTTAGGTGGGCGAGAAATTGATCTTATCGTTTCAGATGTTAGCTTTATTTCGCTCAAACTTGCATTGCCTCCCGTGTTGTCTTTAGCCAAGAAGGGTGCCCAAGCTGTTTTACTGGTAAAGCCTCAGTTTGAGGTTGGTCGTAAACACTTTAGTAAGGGAGGAATATTAAGTCCATCAAGTGCTAAAAAAATTGCTGAGGCGCTTTTTGTTTGGTTAAATACACAAACAGGGTGGAGTGCAAAAAGTTTAATTTCTTCCCCTATTACAGGTGGTGATGGCAACGTGGAATATTTACTATTTGGAGAAAAACAAGAGTGAATGACAATGTCATAATCGATCATATCGGAGCAAATGGTTATGGTACTTTCAAGACGTCGCACGGTTTTATTTATGTTCCTTTTACTTTACCAGGAGAGTGTGCTGAAATTACTGTTCATGGAAAATATGCAACATATATAACATTAAAAGAAAAATCATCAGAACGCATTGATACTCTTTGTCAGCATTTTGGAGAATGTGGAGGGTGTGCTCTTCAGCATTGGCATATGGATGCTTATCGCGTATGGAAACAACAATTGGTTGTTGAGGCGCTTAAAAAGTATGGACTTAATAATGTTGTTGCGCCTTTAATAGAATGTAAACCTTATAGCCGACGGCGGATTACTCTAACAGCTTCCATGACCCCACAGGGGCAAAAAGTTGGTTTTAACCGTTATCTCTCTCATGAGATTGTAGCTCTTGAGGAATGTCCAGTGACGCGTTTAGAGATTATGTCTAAACTAGATGATATCAGGTCACTTTGTGCTCTTGTAAGCAATCATGCCAAACGGTTTCATATAACGATAACATCTGTTGAAAACGGTTTAGATATCGCTTTAAGCGGTTGTGTTATACGCGATGAGCGTGTTCGTCAGAAAATGATCAGTGCTGCTCTTTCATATGGGATTATACGTTTATCTGTTGACGGTGAAGTTTTGGTTGAACGAGAAAAACCAGAGATTTACTTTGGAGATATCCGTGTTGAATTTCCTTCTGGTGGTTTTCTGCAAGCAACTTGTGAAGCTGAAAATATAATGGGCAATATTATTTTGACTCATTTAAAAAAAGCAAAGAATGCTGTTGATTTGTTTTCAGGGGTAGGAACATTTACCTTGCGTATGGCAAAAAAGATGAATGTTCATGCAGTAGAAAATAATGAAGATGCATTAAGAAATCTAAATACAGCAGCACGTTTTGCGACTGGTTTAAAAACGGTCACTTGTGAAAAACGTGATCTTTTCCGACATCCCCTTTCTGTAAAGGAACTTGAATGTTTTGAGAGTGTTGTTTTTGATCCTCCCCGTGCTGGTGCAGAGCAACAAGTACGTGAATTAGCGAAGACAACAGTATCACGTATTGTGGCAATTTCTTGTAATCCTACTACATTTGCTCGTGATTTATCTCTTCTTTTTTCAGGGGGGTATACAGTAGAAAAAATCATACCGATTGATCAATTTTTATGGTCACCACATGTCGAAATTGTTGCTGTTTTGAGCAAAAAGAAAAAAAAGAAAGGTTGGAAACTTTAGCCTGAAAGTTTTTTTGACATAATTCATTTGAGTATTATTATAAAATCTCTCCAAAATTTATCTATAATAATAACCTTTTTCTCGTTGAATTAAGAGCACTGAATGTAGAAAGTGTTTTTTCTTTTAAGCTTTTTTATTATGAAATATAAAAGACAAGTGACCCCACACAAAAGACTAATGTATTACGAAGAAGATGTGTCTGAATAAGCCTGTGCCGTCGTTATATTTGCCATCCCCTAATGTTTCTTAAAACTCTTGGTACTTGAGACGGACCATAAGAGGAATCTTTAGTCCTTTCTTGTACAGTTTTTATCCATATAACTCTCCCCGCCTGTAACGTATAAACGAATGATTTTGATTGATCTAACAGACACAGATTAAAATGAGAAAATCTTACGGGACTCAAGGTTCTAATACAATATGAATAACGCTAGATTATCTTTATAAATCAATTCATTGTATCCTCCCCCTCACAAAGTGGTCGTAATAGACGAGAAGGAGGCAATACTGGGAAGGAATGAGCAAGCTTATTCCTCTATAAGCGCAGTTCCACCGATTGTCATATTATTGATTCGAAGATGAGGTTGACCAACACCAACAGGGACATTTTGCCCTGCTTTTCCGCACATACCAATACCATTATCTAGTTTACTATCATTACCAATCATTGTGATACGTTTCATAGCATCCGGTCCATTTCCAATAAGAGTTGCACCTTTGATTGGTGCACAAATTTTACCATTTTCTACTCGGTATGCTTCAGTACATTCAAAGACGAATTTTCCGGAAGTAATATCAACTTGTCCTCCACCAAATGAAACAGCATAGATACCACTTTTAAGTGAAGAAAGGATTTCTTCAGGTGTTTTATCTCCTCCTAGCATGATTGTATTGGTCATTCGTGGCATTGGTGCATAAGCATAAGATTCACGCCGTCCATTTCCAGTTGATTTACCTCCCATAAGCCGTGCATTAAGCCTGTCTTGCATAAAACCAACGAGTTTTCCATCTTCAATGAGAACGTTATATCCTGAAGGGGTCCCCTCATCATCGACAGTGAGAGAGCCACGGCATTGTGGAATTGTTCCATCATCAACAACTGTAACACCTTTTGCTGCAACTTGTTGTCCTAAAAGTCCAGCAAAAGCGGATGTTTTTTTACGGTTAAAGTCACCTTCTAAACCATGACCTACGGCTTCATGGAGCATAACACCAGGCCATCCGTTCGCTAAGACAACATCAAAAGATCCAGCAGGTGCTGCTTCTGCTTCTAAATTTGTTAAAGCCATACGTAAGGCTTCATCCGCGGCTTTTTTCCAATTGTCTTCATGAATAAATTGGTTAAATGCTTGTCTCCCTCCACATCCATAAAAACCATTTTCACGACGATTGCCTTCAGCTGCGACCACAGATATAGAAAGTCGCACAAGGGGACGAATATCACGAACAAAATAACCATCTGCACGTAAAATTTCAACATGTTGTAGCGAGCCGGAAAGAGAAACAGTCACCTGATGCAATTTATCATTTTTAGCACGTAAATAGGCATCAATTTTTTGCAAAAGAGCACTTTTTTCTTCAAATGATGGAGCATCAAGGGGATTATGCGGTTGATAAAGCCTTTTGTTTGTTTGTTGAGGTGCTATGCTATAAGTCCCTGCATGATTATTATAGGTAACAGCTTTAGCAGCTTCACTGGCACGTTTGAGTGCAGCAGCTGATAACTCACTAGAGTGAGCATATCCAGTAGCCTCTCCAGCAACAACGCGTAGTCCAAATCCCATATCTTGATGAAATGAGCCGTTTTTAAGCTGTCCATTATCAAATAAAAGAGCTTCGCTTTCTATATACTCAAGGTAAAGCTCACCATCATCAGCATGATGAAGTGTTTCCTGTATAAGTGATTGCACTTTAGAGGAAGCAATATCAAAATGATCAATCAGCGATTTCATAAGAATTATCCTATTTTTATGGGTGCTTCGAAGATTTTTATCAATCTAATTTTAAGAATCTTTCAAAATATACGATGAGATTTTGATTGTTTAAAATGTATTGATTTCATTCATGTCGGTAAGGTTGCATAGGCGTCACCAAGACCATGAAGGTCAACAAAACCTCCAATCCCTTGTTCAGGAGTTGTAAAGATAAAATAGGTTGCCATTTTTCCTTTTAAAAAGAGCTGCAATATGTCTTCTTTAAGAAAGGCTTCAGCAACACAATTATCACCAAGACAACGACGATATTCCATTCTGCCCATATTTTTATCGTCAATTTTAATTCCAACGCCAGGACGTAATTCAACGCGAATCGGAACAAAAACACGCATCAAAGCACCTTGCTTTTGAGGAAGTTTATAAAATGTAACGCGCAAGGTAATATCTTGACGCCCTTGTGTGTGAACGTTTTGTACAACTTCACACTGCATGTTAGGTGTACCTGGTGGTAGAGAACACACTTTTGTCCATGCACCATAGGTTTGCGGAGCAGGGACATCTTGTGCATAGGGTGTTTGTGCAAATGCATGACTGATAAAACTACTATAAAGTGTGTAAAGAACAGCACCAATAAAAAAAGTTTTTTTGAGTAATTTATAAAGTATCACAGAAAATCCTATCCGACTCAATACCCACAACCATGCATAGATTTACATAAGAAAATGAATTCCCCATAAAAAACTATAACACAAAATCAGTATTTACCCAAATATATTAATTCATATGATATGTTTTTATGATACATTTGTAATGTGGATAGAACGTTGATTGAAAAAATGTATTTTTATTGCCAATATTTCCATTTACTTTTAGGGGAGACGTGCGAAAGAGATATTTCATATTTTCTCAAAAATACGATTGGTCTTAATTGGTCATTTCCATACGCTAGATAATATTTGTCAGGTAATATTGGGTTTGTGAATGACAAAAATGGAAAAGGGCTTTGAGTGGAATGTCAGTTTCAGAAGAGTTATTGGTTGTGAATGGTAAATCAACGCCACCAAAATCCGGTATTGGTGATTATATTACATTATTAAAGCCACGTGTTATGTCTCTTGTGGTCTTTACGGCTCTGGTTGGTTTGCTTGTATCGCCTGTTCCTATCAATCCGTGGTATGGTTTTTTAGCAATTTTATGTATTGCTGCTGGTGGCGGTGGTGCGGGAGCACTGAACATGTGGTATGATGCTGACATTGATGCTGTGATGGAACGGACTAAAAAGCGTCCTATTCCCATGGGTAAAATCAGCTCCCAAAAGGCTTTTATTTTTGGCATGGTTCTTTCTATGCTCTCGGTATTGGTTATGGGGAGCTTCATTAATTGGTTTGCGGCATTTTTTCTTGCGTTTACGATTTTCTTTTATGTCGTTATCTATACAATTTGGTTAAAGCGTATCACACCACAAAATATTGTTATTGGTGGTGCTTCTGGGGCTTTTCCGCCAATGATTGGATGGGCCGTGACAACAGGGACAGTGAGTATTGATAGCTTTTTATTATTTTTAATCATTTTTATGTGGACCCCCCCTCACTTTTGGGCTCTTTCTTTATTTTCATCTCTTGATTATGAGGCAGCAGGTATCCCTATGATGCCTAATGTACGAGGTGAAAATTCAACAAAAAAACAGATTTTATTTTATACTATTTTGATGACATTGTGTGCTGCTGCTCCTTGCTTTACTGGTCTTGGCGGAATTTTTTATGGTATTTTTTCAACAATTTTAAGCATTATCTTTATTTATTTTGCCTATCGTTTATGGAAAGCTGATACACATAATGAAACTATTTTGATGGCCAAAAAAACGTTTTTCTTTTCGTTACTTTATTTGGCAGCTATCTTTGGAATTCTTTTGATTGAATCTCTTGTTTGGTATTTTATCGCTCTTTAGTTGCGTAAAATGAAAGAGCAAATTTTAAAAGAGCTTTTCTTCAAGAAAATGCTGTAAGAAAACACGATAGAGTGTGTTCTTATGCAAAAGATGATATTGCACGTTTTTTTACATTGCTTATTCATGTATAATAATAGGTTGTTTGAATATATAGCTAAAACTATAGAGATTAAGGATGATTTATGTCTGGACTTCCCCCTTTAACGATACGTCTTTGTGGTCCACGTGGATTTTGTGCAGGGGTTGATCGTGCTATCCAGATTGTTCTGCTTGCATTAAAAAAATATGGTGTTCCAGTATATGTCCGTCATGAAATTGTACACAACCGCTACGTGGTTGAGGGATTACAGCAACGGGGTGCTGTTTTTGTCGAAGAACTTAATGAGATTCCAGAAGAACATCGCAATCAACCAGTTGTTTTTTCTGCTCATGGTGTACCAAAATCTGTTTCAGAAGAAGCACGATGCTATAATTTGTTTTATCTCGACGCAACATGTCCGTTGGTCTCGAAAGTTCATAAACAAGCGATACGACATCAACGTCATGGTCGTCATGTTATATTGATTGGTCATGCTGGTCATCCTGAAGTGATAGGGACAATGGGACAGCTTGAAGAAGGGGTTGTGACGCTTATTGAAACGATAGAAGATGCTTTGCATTATCAACCCAATGATCCAGATAAATTAGGATTTGTTACACAAACAACGCTTTCTGTTGAAGATACTGCAGGAATTATCGATATATTACAACAACGTTTTCCTACATTAGCAGCCCCAGCGGCTGAATCAATTTGCTATGCTACAACGAATCGACAAGATGCGGTTAAAGCAGCGGCAAAGGGGAGTGATTTGTTTTTGATTGTTGGAGCACCAAACTCTTCTAATTCACGACGTTTAGTAGAGGTTGCCGAAAAGTCTGGTGCGCGACAAGCTATTTTAGTTCAGCGCGCTGATGAAATTAATTTTGAAAACCTAAAATCTCTTTCTATTGTCAGTCTTTCAGCAGGGGCTTCGGCTCCTGAAATTATTATTGATGAAATTATTTCAGCGTTTCGTGAGCGTTATGATGTCACAATAGAATTAGCTGAAACAGCGGTAGAAACGGAAAAATTTTTAGTGAGTCGCGAATTACGTGACGTCATTTTAACGTCTCAAGATATGGCTTTCGTCAATGGTCAAGCAAATAATGCAAAAAATGAAAATCAGAATACAGACATGTCTACAACGAAAGCAGAATAATGGCCGTTTATACAGATATTCACCCAAATGATTTAAAAGTGTTTTTAACACGTTATGCAATAGGATCACTTTTGTCTTATCAAGGTATAGAAGAGGGGATTGAAAATTCTAATTTTATGTTAGAGACAACACAAGGGCGATTTATTTTAACACTTTATGAAAAGCGTATTTCAAAAGATGATTTACCTTTTTTTTGTCGCTTGATGCAGCATTTAAGACAGCGTGGAATTCCTTGTCCTCAACCTGTTATTCAAAATGATGGAATGATGATCTGTGAACTAGCAGGACGTCCTGCTGCTATTATTACTTTTCTGGAAGGAGAGTGGATCCGCCAGCCCAATATAGATCATTGTGGCGAAGTGGGGACGGGGTTAGCACAATTACATTTAGCAGGACAGGATTTTACACTCAGTCGTAAAAATACTCTTTCTGTTATGGATTGGAAGGTATTGTGGCAACGTTGTCAAACCAAAGAAGATGCATTGTTAAAAGAATTTGGACAAAAAATTGAGTTGGAATTGGCTTTTTTACAGGAAAATTGGCCGTTCAATTTACCAATAGGCATTATTCATGCAGATTTATTTAATGATAACGTTTTTTTTGTGAATCATCGTCTTTCTGGGATGATAGATTTCTATTTTGCTTGTAATGACTTTTTTGCTTATGATTTAGCGATCTGTTTAAATGCTTGGTGCTTTGAGCCTGATCATTCCTATAATCTTACCAAAGCACGTAAGTTATTGGAAAATTATCAAAAAATAAGACCATTGATCCCTTTAGAATTGGACAAGATGGTTTTATTAGCTCGTGGTGCGTCTCTACGTTTCTTACTCACACGTCTATATGATTGGTTTAATACACCGCCTAATAGCTTTGTTATTAAGAAAGATCCATGGGAGTATTGGCACAAGCTTTGTTTTTTCAGTAATGTAAATTCGCTAAGTGAATTAGGTTTTTAAATTTTATGGCAACTCAACAAAAAGTCGTTGAAATTTATACAGATGGTGCTTGCTCAGGGAATCCTGGAATTGGAGGGTGGGGGGCAATTTTACGCTGGAATGGTCATGAACGGGAGCTTTATGGCGGTAAGGTCCATACGACAAACAATCAAATGGAACTCATGGCGGCAATTTGTGCATTAAAGGTGCTTAAAGAGCCCTGTTTGGTCGATCTTTATACAGACTCAGTTTATGTACGTAACGGTATATCTAAGTGGATTGAAGATTGGAAAAAGAATAATTGGCGCACCGCATCAAAAAATCCTGTTAAAAATATGGAGCTATGGCAAGCTCTTGAGGATGCTAGTTCTTGTCATACAGTTAGATGGCACTGGGTAAAAGGGCATGCGGGACATCCAGAAAATGAACGCGCAGATGCCCTTGCTCGCAAAGCAATTACTCAATATCGTGAAAATGGACGTTTTCCAGCATAATTGCTGTTTGAGAGATTTTTCTTTTATCACGGAGACGCAAGAGGGGTTGGCTGCGTATGGAATATGAATGTTCCACTTAAGGCGTGATCTTTAAAAGAAACTGTATAAAAAATTTTTTGGTTTATTTCTTCTGGTGCGAAATAGAGTGGAGCATTAAAGAGTGTATATTCTGCGTTATCACTGACTTTTCTTGCTGCTCCAATTTGCATTTCTCCTCCATCTAAAAAGAGAGAGGAAGGAGTGGTTTTGTTATTATTTTGTATTTTTATAAGAAGGGTACTGTTATTTTTTTCGGCACTTATTTTTAGTGCATTCTGCGCCATGCGTGGCAAAGAATCTTGCGCCTTTTTTAAGAAGGAAGCAGGAAGCTGTTTATTTTTAAGAGCAGATGGCGAAAAATCAAAGTTAACAGTAAATGGAAGACAGATTTTGTGACATAATCCAAGAGTGAAAGCACCACTTAAATTTTTGCTTGAACTAGAAAGATTGAAGGGCAATATTACTTTATCTTTATAACCTAATGACCAATCATTTTCTGTTTCAAAAAGCTGTGGAGTAGGATAAAAGATTTCATAAGAAATCTGTTGGTTGAAATTAAAAAATGGTGCCATGCCAGAATTACCTGGATTACGCCAGTAAGTTTTCCATCCTGGTTTAAGCTCAATTTCAATAATGCCTTCTCTTATTCCAGAAAGAGAAGGTTCAGTGATCGCTAATCGGATACGACCACCATCTGATTCATACCAAGATGTTGCGAAAAGCTGGAGTTTTTGTTCTGTTTGAGCATTTACAGGAATGTTAAGTAATTCTAAAACTATGAATGTTAAGCTTAAAGTAACTAAAAGCTTTTTATAAAAGAAAGTTGTGATATTTTGTAAATTTGTAAATATATAACTTTTTTTCATTGGAGTTTTATTTTCCTAGTGTGCTAAATGAACAAACTTTTATCATGTAAATTATGGAGAATAACAGATTAATGAAGCGGTGTAATGGCTTTTTAGGTGGACAATTACTCATAGCAATGCCTGGGATGAATGACAAACGCTTTATTCGTTCTGTTATTTATATTTGTGCGCATTCTGATGCCGGTGCGATGGGCATCATTCTCAATCAATTGCATCATATTGATTTTCCGGAGCTTTTGCTTCACTTAGGAATCATAGACAGTGGCCAAAAAAAAAGTCTTTCTGAACCAATAAAACAGTTTCCAGTTCGCTATGGTGGTCCTGTTGATCCTTCGCGTGGTTTTGTTCTTCATTCAGATGATTATGCTTGTGAAGAAACTGTTTTTATTGCAGATAAGATCTGTTTTACTGCGACAATTGATATATTAAAAGCGATCAGTTGCGAACAAGGTCCGCAACATGCACTGGTCGCATTAGGCTATGCTGGATGGAAAGCGGGGCAACTTGAGGCAGAAATTTCTACAAATGGGTGGCTAATCAGTTCTACATCACCTAGTTTTCTTTTTGAAAGCGATTTAAGCTGCAAATATGATAAAAGTTTAACACGCATGGGTATCGATCCAACTTATCTTGCTTCTGAAATGGGACACGCGTAGAGTTTTTTCTAAGCTTTTTAACTTTATTTTATCCCTTATGTTTTTATTTTATAAGGGAAATGGCTCTGAACGAGCGTAATTAATTCTTCTATGGCAATCGGTTTTGTCACAAGTGTACTTTGAACATATTTACAGCCTTCTTGACGGAGGAAGATTGCTTCTTTTTCATTTTCAACACCTTCTGCGATAATTTGCAAATTAAGATCTGTTGCCATATTAATGATAGACTTTAGAACAATTTTCTTCTTAAGAGAGTCGATTGAGATAAGTGAACGATCAAGTTTAACCATATCAAATGGATAACGTACGAGATAGGTCAGAGACGAATAACCTGTTCCAAAATTATCGAGTGCGAGATTCATTCCAAGTGTTTTAATTTGTTCAAGAAAGTGCGCTGATTGTTCAGGATTATTTCTTAAGACAAATTCAGATATTTCAATCATCAGACGCCCTTTGTGGAGCGGATGGCGAAGCAAAGCGGCACGCAATTGACTGATAAAACGAGGATGAATCATTTCTGCGCTTGGTAAATTAATTGAAATAAAGAAAGATTGTTGGGAAAACTTTTCTTGTACATTTATAAGATCAATAATGGCATTATCGATGATAAATTGTGACAAATCCATAACAATTTGTTCATTTTCTACGATTTTTATGAAATCAGAGACATTTAAATTTCCATAAGTGGGATGATGCCATTCTACAATTGTTTCAAAACCAATAATATGTCCGTCTGATAAATTAAGAATAGGATGGTAGAGGATTTTCATCTCATTACGTTTTATGGCATAATGAACATCTTTCTCCAGAGTATTATGTTCGAGACCCAAAGTGCGAAAATTAGGACGAAAAGGTTCAATATGGTTCCCACCCATTTGTTTTGCGCGAATCATCGCTAACTCACTATCATTAAAAATATCTTTAGCCGTCGATCGGCTTTCACTCCATGTAACCAATCCGATAGAGGTTGAAAGGATTATTTTATTTTCTGAAAGTGAAATAGGTGCTGAAATTGTTTTGTGCAAATGATCTGCAAATGCTGCAATTTTTTGTGGTTCGGTTTCACTGAGTAAAATAATTGCAAAGCGGTCTGCTGAAAGACGCGATAAGGTGTCTTGAAAGTTAATGAGACGATTTAAACGACGTGCGATTATAAGCAGTACAGTATCCCCAACTGCTATGCCTAATTTACGATTAATTTGGCGAAAATTGTCAAAATCAATCATAAAGACAGTCGGTCTAATTTTGATATTTGCTTTCGCTAAAGAGGTATAATTTTGTAGTCTATCAAAGAAAATTTGTTGGTTAGGAAGTCCAGTTAAGCTGTCGTGGATTGCATCATGCAATAAGCGTTCTTCGGATTTTTTATGGTTAGTAATATTGACAATGGTTCCAATAACACGTGTGATTTTTCCATCTTTTTGCATAGCCGGACGTGCACGAAGAGAAAACCAATGATAATAACCACCACCGGAAGAAAGCCGAAAAATTTGATCAATGCGCCCTTTTTTATTTTTAAGAATGATATCCAATACGGCTTGAAAGCGTTCACGATCATCATGGTGCAAGGCTGAAATCCAGTTGCGCATAGGTCCATTGAGGTTATGAATTTCAGTACCAAAAAGGGTTGCCATGTTTGGATGTACAACAATACGGTCACGCTCAATATTCCAATCCCAAATAATATTTCCAGCTCCCTTTGCTGCGAGTACTTGTTGTTCAAGGTCGGAAAATATTCCTTCATGGAAAGCATCATTAGAAAAAGTTTGTTGCAGGACAGTAAAGCTTATGAGAAGAACAATGAGCACTAATCCCCCCGCTAATGCTGGCTGGATAATATCATTGTTTAAATGTCCAGCTATGCAGGCATAGGCTCCAACGCACCAAAAGCTAACGAGCAACCATGTTGGAATAAGCATAATGGCGCGGTCATAGCTTCTGATTGAGAAATAGATGATTAATATTATACCAAGCACAGCGGTAAGGCCAAAAGACAAACGCGCAATTCCAGCTGCTCTGATGGGATCATAAATAGCAAAGGCTCCTAGACTGCAAAACGCAATGGTCCAAGCGATAGCACCGTAACTAAAATGATAATGCCAGCGGTTAAGGCTGAGATAGGTAAAAAGAAAAATGAAGAGTGTAGCAGTAAGTGCTACTTCTGTACCAGCACGCCAGATTGGTTGGGTTGTGAGTGTAACTGCAAAGAATTTATTTAAAAAGTTGAAGTCAATACCAATATAAAAAAGCACTGCCCAAGCAACTGCCGCTGTTGCAGGAAACAGCCCTGTTCCACGGACGACGAAGAGAACAGTTAACAAAAGCGCTAAGAGACCTGATATCCCAAGAAGAATACCATGATAAAGCGTATAAGAATTAATTGCATCTTTATAAGCTTCAGGTTGCCATAAATAGATTTGCGGTAGATTTGCAGAGTTAAGTTCGGCAACAAATGTAATAACAGCACCAGGGTTAAGGGTAATACGAAAGATATCAGAGTTTGCACTAAGTTGACGATCGAGGGAAAAACCTTCGCTTGGCGTTATGGATTGAATCCTTGATGATCCAAGGTCTGGCCAAAAAAATCCAGAACGTGCCATGCGGTAATGGGGGGCAACGATGAGACGATCAACTTGTTCATCTGTTGGATTTGCAAGAGAAAAAACTGCCCAATTTCCGGAAAATTTTTCATTTTTTGCCTGCACTTCAATACGCCATACAATACCATCTGGTCCTGGTGCTGTACTTGTTTGAAAAATAGAGTTGTTTGTATGGTGAATTTCAATTGCTTTTGAGAGATCAAGAGCAGCATCTTGAGAAGAAATTTTAACTGGTTCAATTGCTTGTGCTGATGTAAGATGGACAAGAGAACTAACGACTACAATGAAAATGATGTCAATTATTTTACGCAAACTCTTCACAATGTCCCACTCTCAATATTTTAGGATGTTTAATTTTCATTTCGACTTTTGAGAAAAAACGTCCACCTTTTATAATTTATTTACATAATAAATTGTTATCACTTTTTCTTAAGTTATGTGATTTTATATACAAATAGACCACACACCCATTTGCTTCAATGGAACCTGAAGCGAATGAAGTTTTATATTTTAAAAGGGCAAAGTTAAACCATGAATTTTCAGATTTCACGGATATACCTTCACTTATTAGAATCTTTATCACATGAAGTATGAATTGGGTAGTTTTGTACACCTCTTTGCCCAATATTTCCAAAACTTATTTAATGAGGAGAGCTTTTGTGGTAAATTTTATGATAAAATATGTGACGTTATTGTGATGCTGCTTTAAAAAGAAGTTTTTACTTTAGCTTGTATGAAAGAGTTGACGTTAAATCATCAAAATTTATGAGGGGGCCTACAGGTCCGACAGCAGTTAGTGTTGGAGTGGAGTTTGTAAAAAGACGATGTGCTAAATCAGTTAATCTTTTAGGAGTGATGAGATTGAGGCGTTCAATTGTTTCCGATATTGGAATTGGTCGACCATAAAGGAGTATTTGGCGAGCAATGAGATGTGCTTGACTAGAGGGATTTTCTTGTGACATTGTTAGATTTGCACGATATTGCGTTTGTGCTCGTTGCAGTTCGTTAGCGTGAATATTTTTGCTGACCTTGGAAAGTTCATCAAGAATCACAGGAATAAGTTCTTTGAGCCCTTCTTGTCCGGTAGCTGCGTGAACACCAAAAAGCCCAGTATCTGAAAATCCCCAATGAAAAGCATAAATAGAATAGCATAATCCACGTTTCTCTCTTACCTCTTGAAAAAGACGTGAAGACATACCACCACCAAGAATGATTGAAAGAATTTGGGCCGCATAAAAATCACGCGCGTGATAAGCACGCCCTTCAAACCCTAGAACAACTTGTGTATCCATTAAATCGCGATATTCACGAAAGTCGCCACCGACATAATTTGCAAGATTAGTAAGAGGTGCGGTTGAATGGGAGCGAAAAGTACCAAGACGACTTTCAACTTCTCGCAAGAAACTTTCGTGCTTTACAGCTCCTGCAGCAACGACAATCATACGATCTGCACTATATTGTTTATTGATGAAATCATGGAGATCAGTAGATGTAAATGATTGAATAGTTTTAGCTGTTCCTAAAATAGAGCGTCCAAGGGATTGATGACGAAAGGCTGTTTCTGTAAAGTGATCAAAAACAATATCATCAGGAGTGTCATGGGCAGCACCAATTTCCTGAAAGATTACTTGTTTTTCTCGTTCTAGTTCATCGTCGTCAAATTTTGAATGCATTAAAATATCGGCTAAAATGTCTATAGCAAGTGGGATATCGCTTTTAAGTACACGTGCAAAGTAAGCTGTTGTTTCAATACTGGTTGTAGCATTGATTTCACCGCCAACATCTTCAATATCGGTTGCAATTTGAAAAGCAGTACGGTTTTCGGTTCCTTTAAAAGCCATATGCTCAAGAAGATGAGCAATACCATGCTGTGTGGAGGTTTCATTGCGTGAGCCCACTTTAACCCATATTCCGAGGGCAACACTATCAATTTGTTGCATTGTATGTGTGGCGATAGTCAAACCATTATTTAGGCGACAGATATCTACATCCATGTATTTACAACTCCATTAAATAAGCTAAATACCTCATTGTAAGGGTATCAGAATCTTCTTGATTTAAATTAATGCAGCTAACTTTAATAAGATGCACGCGATTTTAAAGAAATATAATCTTTTACTATTTTTTCATCATTAGCAAGATTTATAAAATGCTCTTCGTGTTTCATTACATCATTGAGATGAGATGGCCATGGAGCATGAAGGCCACAAGCGCTTTTAATAGTATCAGGAAATTTAGCTGGATGAGCCGTGGCAAGAACGATCATTGGAATATGCGGTTTTTTGTTTTCACGCGCTACTTGAAGAGCGACCGCTGTATGTGGATCAACAAGATAGCCACTTTCCTTATAGACACTATCAATTTTTTGAGCTGTTGCAGCCATGTTGCTTTTCCCAGCGGAAAATAGGGAACGAATATTTTTGAGTTGCTTTTCATCAAGAGTAAAGAGACCCGTTTTTTTCAAGTTTTCCATTGCATTGCGAATCCACATTGGATCACGATTGCCACTTTCAAAGAGCAAACGTTCAAAATTAGAAGAGACCTGAATATCCATAGAAGGTGATGTTGTATGGACTATTGGTTTTGTTTTGTAAGTACCACTGGTCAATGTACGTACAAGGATGTCGTTATCATTCGTTGCGATGACCAGTTGAGCAATGGGTAATCCCATACGGGCTGCGACATAACCTGCAAAAATATCACCAAAATTTCCAGTAGGAACAGTAAATGAAACAGCTCTATCAGGTGCTCCTAAGGAAAGAGCTGATGAAAAATAGTAAACAATTTGCGCCATGATACGCGCCCAATTTATAGAATTAACACCTGAAAGCGCTGTTTTTTTACGAAAATTATGATCATTAAACATTGCTTTGACAAGAGCTTGGCAATCATCAAAATTTCCTTCAATGGCAATGGCATGAACATTGGAACATTGATTGGTTGTCATTTGCCGTTGTTGAACAGGTGATACACGTCCTTTAGGAAATAAAATAAAAATATCTGAGTGTTCTTTTCCAGCAAAAGCTTGTATGGCAGCTCCTCCTGTATCACCTGATGTTGCAGCAATAATCGTTGCACATCTATTTTTTTTAGTCAAAACATAATCCATCAGTCGAGAAAGAAACTGCATTGCTACATCTTTAAAAGCTAAAGTAGGACCATGAAAGAGTTCAAGGATAAATTCATCTGCTCCAGTTTGTCGTAACGGACAGATTGCTGGATGGTGAAAGGTTGCATAAGATTCAGCGATCATATTTTCAAAAGCTGTATATTCGATTTCGTTATTCACAAAGGGCCACAGAATAGTTTTAGCAATTGTTGTATAGGACTGACCACGAAGTGCTCGTAACGCATCAAATGATAATTGCGGAAATTTATCTGGAAGATAAAGTCCACCATCACTCGCCAACCCTGTCATGATTGTTTCCGTAAAGCTTAAAGCAGGAGCTTCACCTCTCGTGCTGATATATTCCATAAGTCTTATCCTTTTTTTATTTCTGGCAAATTGGTGAAGTTATTTATTTCACGTTTTTCATAATATTTAAATTATTAAATGGATAGAGCTTCTTTTCTTCTTTTTAACTCAATAATGAAAGGAAATAGCCTTAAGCATTTTTATTTTTGAGATATAAACGCCAAATGTTCACAGAAAATCTTTTACAGTCGAAAATTTTCTCTCTATTATTCATTCACTTAAATTTTACAACGTATCTTCATTTGTACACCTTCTTAAATAATACAATTAAATAGATAGAATGGCATTTACTGAAGAACTTTTGTATAAAACTCAATCATTTATAGTTATTTTATGCTCTTAATACTTTGTAACAATTAAATCTGCTGAACTGAATGTTAAAATGATACACCTCAGAACTCACATTGGAAGATTTATAAGGTAAATTTATGGCATTTCGTGCGCAAATCTATACTTTGAATAATCTTTTTTAGCTTAATTTATCACTTTGTATAATAATAGATATTATATTTGTGCTATACAGTATGGTAACCTAAAGTTTATCCATAGAAAACATACAACAGCCTGCTAAATGATGGGAAGCAGGCTGTAAAGTATTTTCATTTTAAATAGAAAAAAATAACTAAGTATCTTTGAATTATTTGCCTTTAATTTTTCCTATTGCCCATCCGATTATCGCACTAAATATGGCCATAACAGATCCGGTTAAAAATCCAAAACCCAAAGCTCCCATTGTAGAAAAAACTCCTAGCGTAATGGGTTCAAATACTTTCTCAAATTTTCCTTCAAAGGCAGATTCACTTTTTGCTCTATGAGTGAAACTTGGGACATAAAGAGCAGCTATATCGATAGTTTTTTTCTTTCCTTGTTCTATTAGAGAGACAGTTTCCCATTGAGTATCATTTTTCAAATGATTGGCATGAACATTTATAACTTGTGAAAGCAAAAAAGCAACTGCTATAAAAATATTTAATACGTAAGTTTTCAATACTTTAATCATAGTTTACCACCAATACTTTTATTTTAATCTGAATTGAATAGATGCATCGGCAGAATTAGTGCACATTGAGAGAAACAGAAGCATTTAAAGCTTTTTTCACTCTTAGTGTGGTAATTCATTAGTTTTTGTCATCAACAATGGATAAACACAGAATATGTTCATAGTTTATATTTCATATGAGAAGGTCTTATTCTGATGAAATTTCAATTTTAACGAGATTTAAAATACAATATTATTTTACTTATTATCCATCCTAAAAACATACCTACCGTACTTGATGCATAACCAAGAACCATCCCAATACCGAAAGTCCCGAGTGTAAGAGGTTCAACGATTTTTTCAAATTTTCCTTCGATGGTAATTTCATTTTTCATACCACGATTTAGATTTTGTGTATAGAGAGAAACCGTACTGATTGCATCCTTTCTGTTCTGTTCTGTTAAAGAAATAAAACTATTCTCACGATGAATATTGTTTTGCAAGTAGTTGGCATGTACACTTACAGTCTGTGAAATGTAAAAAACAGATATCATAGAAATAATTAACATATGATTGTTAAAAAATTTAATCATCATTTACCTCAAATACTTTATAGTATTCAGTATATATATATATATATATATGTGTAAAATTATATTTTAGATTTTTGTATGTAATTTACATAACTTATAGTTATAATAAGAGAAATAGAATCTTCATTATGTAAT
The DNA here is from genome assembly GCF_042196965.1 of Bartonella sp. AA83SXKL. NCBI lineage: Bacteria > Pseudomonadati > Pseudomonadota > Alphaproteobacteria > Hyphomicrobiales > Bartonellaceae > Bartonella > Bartonella sp. AA83SXKL. The sequence goes on along the minus strand of NZ_JBHIRG010000011.1, from coordinate 19,906 downwards.
AAATTTATAATAATTAATAATAAAATAATGAAGCTATATATTCTATATTTCTACAATATGTTGAATTACTTGAACATCAATACTATGTCCTTTATCCAACTTATTATCGATCCTATAAAACTTATTGCATATCCAGCGTACAATAGTCCCATTCCTATAGTCATAGGCCCAACGACCTTTTCAAATTTTCCTTCACCTATTGTTCCATGTTCTGTTTGATAATTTACAGACGGAGCATAGAAAGCAGTCGTAGAAACTACATCGGATTTCGCATATTTTACTTGTTCCATTGGGAAAACAGAAAGTTCCTCTTTTGGAGTATCGTTTTTCAAATAGTTTGCATTAACATTTACAGTTTGTGAAATAAAAAAAGTGCTCGCTATAAAAATGCTTAAGATATAATTTTTAAATACTTTTACCATAACTTTACCTCAAATATTTTTAATTTATATATGTAAGAAATATACATAATGTTTATGTATCTCACACTATATACAATCCATATAGTTCAATATGTATTTTTAGTCAATAATAAAAATACATATAAAAATATACCTATAATTTTTTTATAAACATTATTGTAAAAAAGTAACAGTAATAATTAAAAATTATATTTTTAAAAACTTTATACAATATTTTATTATGTGTTATATATAAAACAACATATGGTTATCGTATAATTTTTATAAAACGATATTAATATATTTTTTAAATACATTTATAGATAATAAAATTGATCAAAATTTTTACATATTAAATATATAAAAATTTATTTATTATCGATAGTATAATAGAAAACATGAAAATTATGATGTAGCTATAAAAATATTATTAACAATTAAAATATGAAAAGACACGATAAAATTTTATTATTTATAGTATTTATTATAGATAGTCATTATTGTATAATGTGTGTTATATAGATATTATTTAAGTTATTATTCAATTGTTATTTAATTGCATCGTGATAGAAGAATAATAATTCTTAATTTACTATTAAATATATACATTTATCTTATAGATAATAATATGTTATAGATACTAAAAAATGTACAATTTTCTCATAGTATAAAGTAGAGCTCGAATTGGATAGAGATAAATGATATTATCTTTTTCTCGCCAATGTGAACAGCATATTACTATGATGGAAGGCGGTGTATAGAAGAATATAATTTAGACATATTTATGAGTGCCGAAAGATCAGCATTAGATAATATTTTCAACACTTTCTTTTTTCCAAACTGAAAAGCCGCTTTTATTTTTAGAAAGTGGATTACTTTTGAAAAGATCTGATTTCATTGCTTATTTAAAAAGGCTATTAAGTGCTTTCGGAAAATTTTAAGCAACTATTGGTATCTCTGTAGCTTGTTTAACATGATTATATGTTTCATATTTATGTGCTTTTTTAAAGAAACCGTTCTCAAGGTACTCAAGCCTATTTTGCAATGATAGATATGATGATAAAGCCCTCATAATATAAAATTCTTAGGGCATCAGAATTTTTGACGTTTATAAAGAAGAAAGATGGCATTGCCATACACTTTTCTCGCTCCTAATGTTGCTATAATTTTTGCCTTTTAAGATGATTCATTAAAAGGCATTTTTATTTCTTTATTTATTTAATTCAGCATATCCAGATTTGAAATGAGAGAATCTTACAATATTCGGTTTTTTTGCTTAATTTGAATAATGATAAATTATGATTATAAATCAATATATTGTCTGTAAATTACTTGGTATGAAATGTTTTTTATAAAACGCAAATCTTTATAAGAATGTATTCTTTTTGTTTTTTGTAATCTTAGGAAGGTTGTACCGATTGAAGCTGTTAAAATACTGTTTAAGCAGCAAAGTAAATAAGCCTTCAACAAGTTTATGAGATTTGGATTGAGTAAATATAAGTCCTTCTAACTCAACAAGGACGCTTTTGTTGTTTTCAATAAACTCTTGTATTCCATAGATTCCGCGAATTTTAATATGCTTTCCATGACCAATACGCACATACTCTAAAATTTTACCATAGTGTGTGATTTTTTTGATCAGATGGAAGAGGCTAGCAATTTTCACATCTTATCGAGCAGGGCATCGTCATATTCCTTTTTTGAAAAATATAATAACTTATCAGGATGGGCTGCTGAGGTTGGGAGTGAGATATCGGATTTGAGATAGATAAGCAGGGTTTGATTTTTATGAGTTTTCCTCCCTGTTGTTTGCTTTTTTAAAGCGCGTGCAATGGTTAACTGACTTATTGATTGCTCAACGAGGTGCTATATTTTTTCCTTCACATTGAAATGCAATTCACCCGTATCGTGAATTACGCATTTATTGAAGTTATTATAAAAGAAGCAACGAGAAGAGAAGGGAATTTGAGTAAAAATGCTTCTTACATAAGAGTTTACAAACTAATATATTCAAGAGATTTTTTATAATAGATCCCTCCATACTGCCATTGCTTCTAAGACTTCTCCTAAATGAGCATGTTTTGCGATAACTGTTTCTGCACCAGCTTCTGCAAGTGCATTAGAGTGGCCAAGATAGCTATGTGATCCTCCCGTAAAGCCGATGACACGCATGCCTGCTGCTGTCGCTGCGTGTACACCATGAAGGGAATCTTCTATAACGATAGTGTTTTGGGGCTCTGCCTGTAATTGTTGTGCGGCAAAAAGGAAAACATCAGGGGCCGGTTTCGTTCTTTTTGTTCCAACTTCAGGTGCTGAAAATATTTTACCTTCAAAAAGGTCATAGAGATCAACCGTGGTGAGCATCTCTTTTATATCTACGCTTTTTGCATTAGAGCAGATACAGTAGGGATAGCGTGTTTGAATAATTTCTATGGCTTCTCTTACATCATCAATAGCCCGTAATTTAGTTTTTATTTGTGTACGAAAAATATTAGTCATCTGATCTATGAGATGAGCGGAAATAGGTTTTTCTGTTTCCTGTTCAACGTGTTTAAGAATATCGCGAAAAATAAGCCCTGCAAAACGCTCACTCAATTCTTCGGGTGATATTTCATATCCTGTTTGTTTGAGCAATTGAGATCCAATTTTTGCTGCAAGATATTCAGAGTCGACGAGAACTCCGTCACAATCAAAAATAATAAGATCTATCTGAGGCATAAGATATTCCTTTACATGTTACGAGATGGACAACTTTCATGAAAACGATATTGAGAGGATCTTATTTCATAAAAATACGCTTTGAAAATGATTCTTAATTCTTTTACGAAATAAAAGATATGGGAACAGTACATTGAAAAAAAGAAAAATAAGGTTTCATTCATATGAAAGTTTTTTTACTTAAAAAAACAAAAACAATTATCAATTTTGTAGAACTTTAACGATACGTTTACGCTATTTTGTAAATATGGATTGGTAATGCGGGCCTATAAACTATTTTGGTTGATTATAGGGCAAATTCAGTTAATTTTGTTGGGTTTTTCATGACAGTTATTCAGCTTCAAAAAGATTTTCTTCGTACTCCCTCACAGATGCCATGGCGCAATAAAATTTTTAAAGGAGATTGTGTTTCCGTTCTAGAAAAACTTCCAAAACATTCCGTTGATATGATTTTTGCGGATCCACCCTATAATTTGCAATTGGACGGAGCTTTATATCGTCCAGATTATTCGCTTGTTGATGCGGTTGATGATGCATGGGATCAGTTTGAGAGTTTTGCTGCTTATGATGCTTTTACTCGTGCATGGTTGCTTGCTTGTCGTCGTGTATTAAAACCCAACGGAACACTTTGGGTTATCGGATCTTACCATAATATTTTTCGAGTTGGGACGGCATTACAAGATTTAGGTTTTTGGATGCTTAATGATATTATTTGGCGCAAGAATAATCCGATGCCTAATTTTCGAGGGCGCCGTTTTCAAAATGCTCATGAGACGCTTATTTGGGCTGTGCGAGATCAAAAAGATAAAAAGTACACATTTAATTATGATGCCTTAAAAGCGGCAAATGAAGATCTACAAATGCGTTCAGATTGGCTTTTCCCTCTCTGCACTGGAGCTGAACGTTTAAAAGATGATTCAGGGCGTAAATTACATCCAACACAAAAACCGCAAGCGTTATTAGCGCGTATTATTATGGCTTCTAGTAAACCTGGAGATGTTATTCTCGATCCGTTTTTTGGTTCGGGAACAACAGGTGCTGTTGCCAAGCTTTTAGGGCGTGATTTTGTTGGGATTGAACGCGAGCAAGATTACATCGATGCAGCATGTGAGAGAATTGCAGCGGTTCAACCTTTAGCGCAACCAGAACTAGCGATTTTGGATAGAAAAAAAGCAGAACCACGCGTAGCATTCAACAGTTTGCTTGAAGCAGGTTTACTCTATCCTGGAGAAGTTCTGTATGATCGTAAGAAGCAAGTATCTGCTATTGTAAGAGCTGATGGTACGATTATGCATGGTGGTGAAGCGGGCTCAATTCACGCAATGGGAAGAAAGGCTCAAGATTCGCAGAGTTGTAATGGTTGGACCTTTTGGTATTATGAGGAAAATGGACGGTTGAAGTCCATAGATCATTTAAGAATGATCATACGTTCACAAATGTTAAAAACGGGTGTTTTATGAACTAAGCTGATCGCTTCATTCTAGAGTGATCATCAATGTACCTGATCTTGATTGAGATGGACGGGAGGGTGTTTTTGCCTTTCTTAGATGTTTTTTATTAAAACACTAATCTCGCTTATAAGCGGCAAGCGAGTATTTTTATGCTTCTTTTAGAAGAAATTAAAATGAGAAATTTTCACTCTATGTTCTGATTTTAGTTCCAAAACAGTAAAATTTCAATATAAGCTTATAAAAATGAAATATCAGAATTAAAAGGTTCATTCAGAAGTTCAAAATTAAGTGCGTTTTTGAATACGTACATCTGTAAAGTGCGTAAGATGTATTGGTTTATCAAGCTAATTTAGCGTTATTCATATTGACGTCCTCCCCGAATATCGTCAAATTTTCTTATTTCAGACCTGTTTCATATTGAATCAATAAAATTTACTTGCTTGCATGTCATAAGCGGGGGTGGCGTGTGAATAAAATTGTTAAAGAAAGAATTAAAAAGTACCTTTTATGAACCGTTTCAAGTGCCAAGGGTTGTTGTAGGAGGCTGGTAAATATAATGATGGTGCTGACTTGCTCCTTCATAAGCAAAAAAGGATAGATCCTGAAATTTAAATCTAAAGCTTCTAAGCGTTTCTATCCCTCCTTAATTTTTGTCTGTAGAAAAAATTGGTTATTTCATTTTTTAAAATTTTTCTTTTACAGATTAATAAATGATCGCTAGAGATACAAAAGTCTCCATTAGAAAACATTTTTATGAATAGGGAAGGTTATTTAAATCTGAAAGAATTGGGCAGTGCTACGGAAATGGCTTTTTTCATAACAGTAGGTAGTGCTTCTTCGGCAAGATGTTGAATGTTACACCACCAACCATTTTCATAATTCATTTCATGAACATTCTCAGTATAGTAAACATCGAGTTTTAGAGAAAAGTGAGTAAAAACATGCGTAATTTGTCCTTTGAATTGCCAATTGGCAGTAAAGGGTGCATTTTGGAGCCCATTTTCGTTGTTTATGCCAATATTGTTAGGAATTTGGGTCATTCCACCAAGGAGCTTTTGCGTCTGTCGTTTTTCCAAATAAATTTGTTTCTTTTTATTAAGGACCACAAAAGCAATACCTGTTTTTGAAGGGCGTTCTTTTTTAGGGGCTTTAACTGGAAAAGACTCCGTTTGTTGCATCTTTTCTGCTTTGCATAAACATTGAAGAGGGCAGGTATAACAAGATGGTTTGCGTGGAGTACAAATTGTTGCTCCCAAATCCATCATTGCTTGAGCAAAGTCACCAGGACGATTTAAAGCAGTAATTTTTTGTGTTTTTTCTTTAATTTCAACTTTTGCTTTTTGCAATATTGAAGTGATAGCAAAAAGTCGCGCTACCACACGTTCGACATTACCATCAACCACTGCTACAGGGTGGTTAAAAGCAATCGCAGCAATGGCTGCGGCAGTATAATCTCCAATACCGGCTAGAGTTCGCAATTCTTTTACAGATTGTGGAAATTGTCCCGCGTAGTTTTCAACAAGCTGTCGCGCACATTTTTTAAGATTACGTGCGCGTGAATAATAACCAAGTCCAGCCCATGCTTTCATGATATCATCTTGTGAGGCTTTTGCTAAAGAGGAAAGATCAGGCCATAGTTTTAGAAACTTTTTAAAATAAGGCTTAACTGTTTCAACGGTTGTTTGTTGAAGCATGATTTCAGAAAGCCAAACTTGATAAGGATCAGGACGGATACCTTGTTTTTGCTTTTCTGGGGTAATCCGCCACGGAAGATGTCTGTGATTTTGATCGTACCAAGCAAGGAGGTGCGAAGAAATTTCATACATGATTGCTTTCAAGCATAGGGAGATATAAAATGCAAAAGAAAAAATTATTTATTTTGTTGATATTTCATAAATTGAGGAGGCAACAATTTTTAGATGAAACAAATGATTTTAATTTAGTAAGCGGTTGAACAATGATCTAAAAATGAGAAAACAACTTAAAAAACGTATCTTTTATTCTCTTTCTGAGACGGTATACAAAATACTTGATCCAGTTTTACGCAAACGGACAGGGCTTAATGTAGCGCTTATAGAACATTGGCCACAAATTGCGGGCTATGATATCAGTGAACATACAATGCCGCTTAAAATTATTTGGAAACGTCGTGCAGATCAAGATGAAGTTTTTCAGCCAGCAACACTTGTTGTCGCATGTGAAGGATTTGCTGCGTTAAAATTGATGCATGAAACAGAGGAATTACTTCATAGAATTAACGGATTTTTTGGCTATATTGCTATTGATCGCATCAAGATTGAGCAAAGGAGTATGTCGGTTTTTATGAATCACTTGCCTCTAAAACCGCCTTTGAGTGAACAAGACAAAAAATGCGTGGAAAAAATGCTTGAAGGAATTGAAGATAAAAGTTTGCACCAAGCACTTTATCAACTTGGCTGTTGCATTTTTTTGGAAAAAAATAATAAATAGAAAGATATTTTATATATTTTTCTTTAATATATGAGAAAGCATTGGATTCCTATTCGTTAATAACAACAGAAAAGTATTATTTATGGTAAAATATCGTTCTTTTTTATCTTTCGGGATAATTTTTCTCTTCATAACGATTGTACAAAACAGTGTAACAGTTGCTTTAGCGCGTGATCCCAAATCAGTGGCAACTGTTGATATGGCAGAGCTTCTCCAATCGGGTAAAGTAAAGGATCGCTTTGAGGGAGAGGCGGATGCACCAGTCGTCATTGTTGAGTATGCTTCGTTGACATGTACCCATTGTGCGCATTTTTATAATGATATACTTCCCCAAATTCGTAAAAAATATATCAAAACAGGAAAAGTAAAACTTATTTTCCGAGAATATGCTTTTGATCCTCGGGCAACAGCAGGTTTTATGTTGGCACGGTGTGCACCGGAAGATCGCTATTTTCCTTTGATAGAAGTTTTATTTCAAAAACAAAATGAATGGGCTTTCGGAAAAAATGCTCTAACACCATTGAAGAAAATTGGCTTAATGGCTGGTTTTACAGATGAAAGTTTTACTGCGTGTTTGAAAAATCAGTCCATTTTAGATGAAGTAAATGCATCTTTTGAACGCGGTAAAGAGCTTGGTGTCACAGCAACACCTACTTTCTTTATTAATGGTAGTAAATATGAAGGTGCCATGAAAGTAGAAGAGTTTTTTTCGGTGATTGATAGTTTTCTAAAAAACTGAATCTTAATCTTCCAGAAGATGGATAGTGATACTTTTGGTCATTATCTCTTTTGGAAGGATTAATATTATGCATTTATGAAGCGATATCGTTGAGCCAATTTTGAATCAAATCATTGCTTTTAAGTGAGCCTGGGTTGAATGATGTTTTGAAGCTGATATGGGAGGATTTGTACAGTGAAAAAATGGGTTTATAGTTTTGGAGATGGAAAGGCAGAAGGAAGTGCAAGTGAGCGTAACCTTCTCGGAGGTAAAGGGGCTAATTTGGCAGAAATGAGTAATCTTGGTTTGCCCGTACCACCCGGATTTACGCTGACAACAGAAGTTTGTAATTTTTATTATGCCCATGACAAATCATATCCAGAAGAGCTACAGGAATCTGTTAAGCAAGCACTAAGATACGTTGCTGAACAAACAGGACGTGAATTTGGGAATGAACAAAGACCACTTTTGCTGTCTGTTCGTTCAGGGGCTAGGGCTTCTATGCCAGGGATGATGGATACAGTGCTGAACCTTGGCATGAATGATAAAACTGTAAAAGCAATTGCTTTACAAGCCAATAATGAACGTTTTGCTTATGATAGTTATCGGCGTTTTATCCAAATGTATTCTAACGTTGTTTTGGGGCTAGACCATTCGTATTTTGAAGAGATTCTTGATGAAGTAAAAGCATGCAATGGTTACACTATTGATACAGAAATGACAGCAGATGATTGGAAGAATGTTATTATTTCTTATAAAGCCTATGTTGAAGAAAAATTAGGAACCCCTTTTCCACAAGATCCTGAACAACAGTTATGGGGGGCGATTGGAGCCGTTTTTTCAAGTTGGATGACAGCACGTGCAGTTACTTATCGCCGTTTACATAGCATTCCTGAAAGTTGGGGAACGGCAGTTAATGTGCAAGCTATGGTTTTTGGTAACATGGGAGAAGATTCGGCAACGGGCGTTGCTTTTACACGCAATCCATCGACAGGGAAAAAAGAACTTTATGGTGAGTTTTTAGTTAATGCGCAAGGGGAAGATGTTGTGGCGGGCATTCGAACGCCTCAAAATATTACAGAAAATGCGCGTATTGTTTCTGGTTCAAATAGACCGTCGTTAGAAAAAATTATGCCTGAGGCTTTTTTGAAATTATGTCAGATTGCGCAGAATCTTGAGCAGCATTATCGGGATATGCAAGATCTCGAATTTACCATTGAAAAAGGTAAATTATGGATGCTTCAGACTCGTTCAGGAAAACGCACGGCTCGTGCGGCTCTCAAGATGGCAATTGAAATGGTTGAGGAGGGGTTAATAAACCGTGAAGAGGCTGTGATGCGTATTGATGCAAAGTCGCTTGACCAACTTTTGCATCCAACACTTGATCCCAAAGCAGAACGTTTTGTTATAGGACGTGGTTTACCTGCTTCTCCTGGAGCCGCAACTGGTGAAATTGTTTTTACTTCAGAAGAGGCAGAAACTGTGTCGGCGGAAGGTCGCAAAGTTATTTTGGTCCGGGTAGAAACAAGCCCAGAAGATATTCATGGTATGCATGCTGCAGAAGGAATTTTAACAACGCGTGGCGGTATGACAAGTCACGCTGCTGTTGTTGCGCGGGGGATGGGAAAACCATGTATTTCTGGTGCTGGCAGTGTGCGGATTGATTATAACACAAATACGTTGTTTGCCTCAGGAGAAAGCCTAAAAAAAGGTGATGTTATCACAATTGATGGTGGAAGTGGAGAAATTTTCAAAGGGAAAGTTGCAATGTTGCAGCCTCAGCTTTGCGGAGACTTTGCAAAATTAATGGAATGGGCTGATGGGATGCGACGTATAAGAGTTCGCGCTAATGCTGATACACCATCTGATGCCCGTATGGGGCGATCTTTTGGGGCTGAAGGTATAGGTCTTTGCCGTACGGAGCATATGTTTTTTTCTGATGAACGTATCGTTGCCATGCGTGAAATGATTTTAAGTCATGATGAAAGTGGTCGTCGTAAAGCACTAGATAAGCTTTTGCCAATGCAGCGTTCAGATTTTAGTGAATTATTTGAAATTATGTGTGGTTTACCTGTTACTATCCGCTTGCTAGATCCACCATTACATGAATTTTTGCCTAAAACGAAAGCAGAAATTCTTGATGTTGCAACAGCTATGGGGGTTTCTGCTGAAGTGCTTGCTGAACGCACTCAGCAGTTGCACGAATTTAATCCTATGCTTGGATTACGAGGATGCCGTTTAGCTATTACTTATCCTGAAATTGCAGAAATGCAAGCGCGGGCGATTTTTGAAGCAGCAGAAGAAGCTGCCCAAAAATCTGGATCTCCTGTTATGCTTGAAATTATGGTGCCACTGGTTGCGCTTAAATCTGAACTCGATTTTGTGAAAGCGCGTATTGATCAGGTTGCTGAGGAAGTGATGAAAGAAAAGGGAAGCACTATTCAATATATGGTTGGGACGATGATTGAACTTCCAAGAGCGGCACTTCGAGCAGATGAAATTGCTGAAACTGCTGAATTTTTTTCATTTGGAACAAACGATTTGACACAAACTACTTTTGGGATTTCCCGTGATGATGCTGCTCCTTTTTTGGCAACCTATTTTCAAAAAGGTCTTTTAGAGCAAGATCCTTTTGTGTCTATTGACCGTGATGGAGTAGGGGAACTTATTACCATTGCTGCACAGCGTGGACGCTCAAAGCGTGCAAAAATAAAATTGGGAATTTGCGGTGAACATGGAGGCGATCCTGCCTCTATTGCTTTATGCGAAGAAAATAACCTAGATTATGTTTCGTGTTCTCCTTTTCGAGTGCCAATTGCTCGTTTAGCAGCAGCTCAGGCCGCAATAGCAAAAAGGATGTAATGGGTTAATATTTTTTGTTGTATCGTTATTACTGAAATAAATTTTTATATATTCTTTTATTTTCTTTAATAAAGGGAATAAAAATGCTTCTAAAATGTACGATAAGTTGTGTTACGCGAGAAAGTGTTTTTTTTTAGAGGTTTATGAGAGAAAATATAAAGCAGGATAGACAAAGATGTATTATTAATACTACTTTCTATTGGCGAACCTCTTGATAGAGAGAAACGTGTTATTGTGCAGTCAATTTATGCGTTTGCTTTTTTATAGGGGAATGAGCTCCTCACGCAAAATAGAATGCTCCAAACAAATGCATTTTTTTTTGCACATCATGCTGTTTGAGATAGACATTTCTCAGTGGATGCTCCATTTCACATTGATATTCGTGGAATGGGGATTATGTAAAACTCCCCGTAAGTTTATAAAAATCTTCCCAAAATTTATAAACTCCATTATGCACTCCCATCTTTACATTTATAAAGGAATATCAAAGTTACACAATCTATTGATTTATAAAGATAATTTTTTATTTCTCATATTGAATGAAAGCTGTAAATATCATAAGATCTTCTTATTTCGACTTCTTTTATAATGAATCAATCAAAACCATGTTTTTTGTATGTTACAGGCGGGATGAGCGTCTGTGGATAAAAAAATAAAGCAAGGATATGCCTCTTATGAATCATCTCAAGTGAGAGCTATCACAAATTGAAGGTAGGTACAGTGTGTAATGGTGCCGGCTTGCTTCTTCACAAGCGTAAAGATGATGTGCGCTGTCGCGCAGTTGTTGTGGGGGGGCTGCTATTATTATTCACGGGCGTTGTTGCGAAGTGGTTTTGGGTGCTTTAGAGATGTTTTTTAAGAAAGCCCGTGAATGGCAATCCAAGTATATTCCGTTTGGGACATTTTGTTTTAGGTGAGGGGGAGTGAGACTAAAAAGACATGTGATAAATAAGAGCATGAGGCAATAGGTAATCTCCGTTATTTTAAAGATATTGCTTTAGATGTCTTTGAAAGGCGTAAAGCTGAATTAAAAGGAAATGGCAAAGATGAAAACTGGTTTTTACCTTAAATTTTCATATTCTTCCCAAATTAGGCTGTTTTCCTGTTTTAAGAGATTATACAAACAGAGATGCGCAATATTCTTGCTTCCATTTGGCATACAAAAGCTATAACAGCTGAGAGAAGTACTAAACTGTCTTAACATTTGTTTCAAACATACTGCTGCGTTAGGTTTGGATGTTGATTTATAGGCAATACTAAACGCACACGCTCTCTTAAGAAGACAATGTCATAAAACACATAACTTTCCAGCAGTAGATTAGAGAGAAGTGCCGGTTTTTTATCAGACACTTTGCAAAACAACAACCATAACACAACTAGCTTTATGTCTACTTATCCTTACAGGTGTTTGCACAAATTCTTTGCATCATATTTATAAAGATCAAATTGACGATAATATATGGACAATTCGTGGTTCGATAATATGAAAGGTTTACGTGATACTACAAAAATTTCGTGTCCTTTTATCATCAGAGGCAATAAAAATGCTAGAACAAGCGCGTTTGCTATTTTGCAATATTCTTTTTTCTGCAATCGGTTGTGGTTTTTTTGAAGCAAATTATACGGCTCAATATGTAATGTGTAAGAAAACCATTCTGATTGATTGAATATAAGAGGGCTTGAGATGAAGGAATGTTTGAGGGGAGCATTAAACAAACGAAAGATGAATTATCATTATAAATTAAGAGATTATTATGATTAGCTTCAATTTAATAAACCAATTTCACGCATTTTCATTAAAATTGTGTGATTAATTTTACCTGTTACAGGAAGATCAAATATTTTTTGAAACTGTTTTAAGGCTTCTATCGTCTTTTGATCTTCTATTCCTGTGACAATAACCTCCTCATTCCCAAAAATATGTAAAGCTTTTTGCACTTGTATAATATCTTCAACAGAAGGCTCTAAAATAGCTTCTTTTAAGTGTGTCATATTTTTTGTATTGTTTGTTTCTATTTCGCTTTGCTTAATTAATATCGCGATTTCATCTGCTGCGGGATTAGATAGAACATTCTTTTGCATTCTCTGAGCAGTTTGCTGTTTCCATAAAGTGATGGCTCGGCGTGTTTTAGGTCCTTCCAGTCCATCTAATGGACCATCATAAAATCCTAATTTTGCTAGTTCTTTTTGCTTTTCCAGCATGCTTGCTGATTGAGAGGGTAAAGGTGAATTTGTGTGGTTATGACTTTGAGAATGTACAGAAGCTACACGGAAGAGTTCTTGTGATTTTTCTTCTTTTTCCGATAAAGTAGAGCTCTTACCTATACTTTGAACAGAGGAAAATTTCATTTGAGTTAAAATATTTTGATGCGTTGTCATTTGCGAAAATAAAGCATTAAATGAAATAAATAAAAAACTAATGCTAAAAAGAAGAAATCCAACAAAAAATAAAGTATTTTTTCGTGTATAGAAATAAAGAGTTTTTGCACTCCAAAAAATAAAATGAAAAGTTATAAGAAGAAGTGTTATAACAATACTACTGTAGTATTTACGGTGTTTTACAGTTTTTTTTCGGTATGTCTTTCGTTTTGTTGCCATTACTTTTATTTTCAGTTGCGTTTATTTTTTACAAAGAAACAAATATAAATTAGGAAACGAATATGAATCAGTTCTTACTTCCAGCCAGAGAGAAGTGCATTGACATTATTGATTTTTCCTTTCAAACTCCTAGAATGAGCAGCTTCATTATATCAATTTATAAGTTGATAAATCAACAAGAGTTCTTACCAACTTTTATTCATTTCATTTTTTTACAAATCTTTAATGTGTATAAAGAGAGTACCAAATGATTAGCATTCAAGATCATTTTGGTGTTTGCAAACTGCATTATCACATATAATTATCTAAACAATAATGCCACGTTATTCTTCATTTTGTGGCATATGTTTGCCTATTATTTAAAATAAAATTGAAAATATTTGCCTATAACGCTAAAAAGATGACAATCGTTATCTATTCTTTATAATTTACATATAGATGGTTACTGATCCATAAACGGTTTGGTAAGAATAATTATCTCTTAATATTATTATATTTTGGTATAAATTCCTTCTATTAAATAATTTTCATAATTATCAATTAAATTGATGTTTACAATGTTATAGAAAAAAAACTGGCTTGAGATGTAATCATAAGAGATGCAGTTATTTTTTTGATGTTTTTATCGACATGTTGACCATTTTCATAACATTCCAGTAAAAATTTTATAGATAATATAAATATTTTATCGACACTAGAGTCAGAATAACAGAATTTTACTCTTTTTAGCCTTTTCAACTAAGCTAATATGGTGGACTATTATTTAAAATAATTATGTACACAACATGATTATCTCTCTCATTTTTTATCATAGTATGTTCATTAACATGACCAGCTTGTAAGTGTATAATTTTGATGTTAATTTTTTACTGAATAGACAATGTATCCCATTTTATACAGCGGAATTGTGCCATATTTATAAAAAAGCCAATGATATAGATCCAATACATGAATACTCAATTTTATAAAAAGCACATTTTATAAATTGTTTATAAAGCAACAGTGTATAAAATGTTTCTTTTATTGTATTTACCACTGCGGTACATTGATTATCCATGATACGTTTTTTAATCAAATTATCATTTTTTTTATTTTTTATTTTTGTCATTATTTCATTTTTTGTAGCAGATCCAAGCAGTAACCATTCTTCTAGCCCTCAAAATAATGAGACAACAACGAGCGATGTGATTATTGCTTTTAAGGAAGCCTTAAATGACTTAGGCGCATTTTGTGACCGTAATATAAAAACCTGCAAAGTAGGAAAATCCTTTTTAAGTTCACTTGGCGAGCGCGCATATTACGGTGCAAGAGCTGCTTATGAATATTTAGGGAACATATTAGGAAACAAAAATGATATCAGAGACTTCCCCTAATGTTTCTTACAAAATCGAAATACAAGAGTTCTTACAAAACCATGCAATGTTATCTTGAAATAAGGATTTTTAACGTTCTTCGTGTTATTTATGTTAGGAAGAATAAATATTTATTTTTTATAAGTGTATTCAAGAATGATTATTCAAACGAAACAGGACTAAAATAATGGCGGAAACAATCGGTAATATTATAGAAAACTTTTCGCTTTTGGATAATTGGGAAGATCGTTATCGTTATGTCATCGAGCTTGGCTATGAATTGCCACCTTTTCCAGAAAGCGCTCGAAACGATGCTCACAAAGTTCCTGGTTGTGTTAGCCAAGTGTGGCTTTTATCTTCACGTAATAACTCAAAAGATCCAATATTGACGTTTCAAGGTGATTCCGATGCTCATATTGTGCGTGGACTCATTTACATACTTCTTGCTTTTTATTCAGGCAAAAAAGCTTCTGAAATTCGCAATTCTGATGCTCAAGAGCTCTTTGAAAAACTTGGTTTAAATGAAAATCTTACACCACAACGATCAAATGGTCTGAAATCAATGATTAAACGGATTCGTAACGAAAGCTATATGTAATCCCCTTGGTAGAAATTGCTATATATACAAAAGCTTCACACAAAACATGTATACTAAAATCAACTTTATACATGAAACCATTTTTTCGCAAAATAAGATTATTTAGTTTTTTTCCGTTTGCTTTTGCGTCCAAGCCCCATTTCTTTGGCCAAAGCTGATCGTGTTTTTGCATAATTAGGCGCCACCATAGGATAAGAACTATCTAACTGCCATTTTTCACGATATTCCTCTGGCAACATTCCATAATGTGTCATGAGATGACGCTTTAGAGATTTAAACTTCTTTCCATCTTCAAGGCAAATGAGATAATCAGGAAATACTGAACGCTTCGGATTAACGGCAGGCCTTTGTTTTTCAACTTCGACTTCTGTTAACTCTAGATTCCCTGCTTTACGAAAAGCAGCATGGACATCAGCAATTAAACTTGGCACTTCAGTCGGTCGAATAGAATTATTACTCACGTAGGCAGCAACAATATCAGCAACCAATGTAATAACTAAATTGCTTTCAGTCTCTAAGACTGCACGATGTTCCATTCTTGTTTCCTTTAATTTAAAATTGAGTAATTCAAAATCGAGATATAGTGCATATACTCATGATATAAAGATCTCATGCACATGAGCTTCATATTGTACAAAAATCTTTTTTGTCAATTCAATTATTCTATAAAATTGCCAAAACACAAAAAAATCAAATAAATACCCATTTTTTGTCATAATATACAATAAGAAAAACGAAATTATTACATGCTAAAATATATTTTTACCCTATAACATATCATACATAATATATAATACATCACAAATATAAAAAAATATATGATAAAATTTATTTATTTTTTTTGAGAACGTAAAAATAAAATTACTAATTATAAAAATATAATATATAAATTATTATATTTTGTTTTGAATACTTATAGTTTAGTAAGTTTATGTTTAATAAGTTTTAAATTAATTTTTATTATTTATATTTATAAAATTTAATAATAAAAAACATTATATATTATAAATATGACATAATAATATTTATTTATAATATAAAACTATTCATTAAAAGGAGATATGACATTTTTATTTTTATACAGTAATAATAATATTTTAGATATATTTATTCCTTTCTGTAAAATTATGCGATTATACTGTTTCAAAAAAAATCACTTCTTTTTCTCATAGTTTAATTGTTTTACCAGTCACTTTCATTATAAAAGTGGTGTTATATCCCTAGAAAACAATAGCTGTGATATGTAATGAACAGAAAGGTATTAGTTTTAAAAATTATCATGGTGCTATTTTTGCAAGTGAATAGAACTTATAGACTTTTACACTTGCATCAATCACTGTGATTCTAACATATAAACGAAGCTATTAACATATTTTAATATAGGATTGTGTATGACTCGCACTTTTGCAATTCCTCCCAAAGCATCTAGAATCACTCATAAGGAAATATATCATGGTATTTTTCGTGATGATCCCTATCATTGGCTACGTGCGTCTAACTGGCAAGATGTTTTTAAAGATCCTAACTGTCTTGATCCCAATATTCGACATTATCTTGAAAAAGAAAATGCTTATCAATCAGCTCAAATGGCTGATACAAAACCATTACGAGATTTGCTTTTTACCGAAATGAAAAACAGGATCCAAGAGAATGATAGTTCTGTTCCTATAAAACATGGTCCTTTTGCTTACGGATTCTCTTATGTTACCGGAGGCCAACAACCACATTATTTTCAGACACCAAGGAATGGCGGAGAAAAAAACGTGTACCTTAATGGTGATGTCTTGGCAGAAGGCAAAGAATATTTCAAATTTGGTTCAGTTCAAGAATCTCCTGACCATACACATGTGGTATGGACCTATGATGACAAAGGATCAGAATTCTATACAGCTAAAATTCGTAATTTTGAGACATTGTCTGACTGTACGGACACAATTACTGATACATCTGGTCAAATTGTATGGGATGCTAGGTCTGAAGGTTTTTTCTATACTAAGATGGATAAAAACCACCGACCTTCAGAGCTCTATTATCACCAATTAAACACAGATCAATCACAAGATAAGCTTATTTTTCGTGAAGACAATCCAGGTTTTTTCTTAGATGTAAGCGGTTCTAAGCTTAATGATGTTATTTATATTAATATTCATGATCATGAAACATCCGAGATCTGGTTAATTCCTGCTGAGGCGCCTTTTACTGTTCCCCAATGTGTACGGAAACGACAAAAAGGTATTGAATATTCACTTACAGAGGGTGGTGATGTCTTTTATATTCTGACCAATTTAGATAATGCAAAAGATTTCAAAATTATGGTAGCGCCATATACATCTCCACAATCAGAAAATTGGTCTGAGTTTGTCCCACATCAGCTTGGGTGCCTAATATTATCCCATGATGCTTATCAAGATTTTCTTGTCTGGATCGAACGTTTTGAGGGGCTTCCACGTATAAAAATGATGGAACGTACCACTAAACAAGTGAATTCCATTGCTTTTACTGAAGAGGCTTATTCTTTAAGTTTGCAAGGAGTTGCAGAATATAACAGTCCAACTATTCGTTTTTCCTATTCATCTATGACAACACCTGATCAAGTGTTTGATTATGAGATGAAAAATTGTAAACGAATGCTTTTAAAAACGCAAATAATTCCCTCTGGGCATAATAAAGATGCATATGTAACACGACGGATTACAGCAATAGCAGACGATGGTGAGAAGATTCCTATTTCACTTTTTTACCACAAAAACACTCTCCTTGATGGTGGTGCGCCTTGTCTGCTTTACGGTTATGGTGCTTATGGGATCTCTATTCCTGCCAGTTTCAATAGTAATGTACTTTCTTTAGTAAACAGAGGTTTTATTTACGCGATTGCTCATATTCGTGGAGGAAAAGAAAAGGGAGTAGAGTGGTATGAGAAAGGAAAGCATCTCTTTAAGCACAATACATTTACAGATTTTATTGCTTGTGGGCGTTACCTTGTAAACAATAAATTCACTTCTCACGACCGGCTGATTGCTCATGGTGGTTCAGCAGGGGGGATGTTGATGGGAGCCATTGCCAATATAGCTCCCCAGGATTTTGCTGGGATCGTAGCGAATGTGCCTTTTGTTGATGTCTTAGCGACAATGTTAGATGCTTCATTGCCACTCACACCTCCAGAATGGGCCGAATGGGGGAATCCTCTTGAATCAGAAGAAGATTATAAGCTTATTGCTTCCTATTCCCCTTACGATAATGTCAAAGCTCAAAACTATCCCCCTATACTTGTGATGGCAGGATTAACAGATCCTCGTGTAACTTACTGGGAGCCTGCAAAATGGGTGGCAAAATTACGAGACCTAAAAACAGACGATAATGCAGTTTTATTACGTATTAATATGGATTCAGGGCACGCTGGTGCAGCTGGACGTTTTTCAAAGCTAGAAGAAGTTGCCTATATCTATGCATATATTCTAAAGATAGCAGGAAAAGACTTTTGCTAATCCATAATACTTCTGTATGAAAGTCTCCGATAATTTATTGGATTATAGAGACTTTCATACACTAAAAAATTATCTAGATAGTTTAAAATTCACATGCTTCATAAAGTTCCAAAACATAGTCCCAATTAATTAAATGGTCTACAAAGGATTCGAGGTACTTCGGTCGAGCATTGCGATAATCAATGTAATAGGAATGTTCCCACACATCGACACCCAAAATAGGGCGAGCATTGTGCACTAAGGGATTTTCACCATTAGGCGTTTTCATAATTTCAAGCTTGCCATCTTTAATAGCAACCCATGTCCATCCAGAACCAAATTGGGCACTAGCAGCAGCAATAAAATCAGCGCGGAATTTGTCGTAACCACCTAGATCAGCGTCAATAGCTTTTGCTAACTTTTCAGGAAGTTTTTGGCCACCACCATTTTTTTTCATCCAAAGCCAAAAGTGGTTATGATTGTAATACTGCGCTGCATTATTAAACAAACCAATATTTTTTCCAAAACTTTTTTTAACAATATCTTCAAGGCTTTCATTTTCTAAGCCTAACTCTTTCACAAAATTATTGGTGTTGGTAAGATAAGCAAGGTGATGCTTATCATGATGATATTCAAGCGTTTCGCGTGACATATAAGGCGAAAGGGCATCGTAATCATAAGGCAACGGGGGCAATTCAAAAGCCATTTAAAAATCTCCTCGATTCTAATTGTTAAGCTTATTTCATAAGCCTAATTTGCCATTTACCGCATTTAAAAGCAAATGTTGAATACCTAGTTTGTATGAAATAGTTTTAATGTTTCTCTTTTTGTAAAAGAAGCTTTTAGGAAATGTATATTCATCAATCAAAAAGGGTATTGGTCTACATAAAGATTGCTTCTGAAGATTTTTTTACATCTATGAGTGGGTAATAAATATCATTATCTTTTGAATAAAAAGTAAATGGAAATAGTTATTATTCCTTGTTTTTGTATCTCTATTTTTTCAAATACCATATAAAATGTTTTTAATTTTTGCAAAACTCTTCCAGTTTATTGGTGTATCATAATGTTTTCAACAGAATATTAAGTGTTATTTTTTAGGAAATATTTTTCAATGTGCTTGATTTTATTTTATGGTGCTACCCATGAATAATATAATGTAAAAATTAGTGGACATTACCATCTTTATGCTTAATGCAAGAATAAGCAAACGCAAAGCCAGTTGTGTCATTGTTGTTGTTTTGCAGAGTGACTGATAAAAGGCAGGAACATCTT